>CBHCMH010000062.1:0-8306 GCA_965974445.1 uncultured Rhizorhapis sp. | reverse complement strand
GGGGCGCACGCCTTTTTGGCTAACCCATTTGAAGCTGCGCAAAGTCGTAAATGATGATATAACCACCTTATTGGAAAGACGGGAAACAGCTCGCTCCAAATTGGTGCAATGCTCCTTGGCTCCTGCAGGCTGGCCACCGGCCTGCGGGTTCAATATTTCGGCATTTCGGGTCGCCTTAAACTCTGATTGCAGAAGAGGGGAACACTGTGACTCACGACATTCAGATATCATTGTTAGGCCGAAACGAAATCGTACGCGAAGGCTTGAGGCGAATACTGACCGAACAGCATTTCCAGGTAACCTCGTCGGTTGAGGATTGCGTTCACCTTAGTCCGCCCATCAAAGACCAGATCGGCCTTCGAAGCCACATTATCATCATCGACAACGGACCAGATCATTCCGGGTTGGAGAACTGCCGCAAGCTGCAGCAGCGATTTCCCGGTGCGCGGCTCGTCCTGCTGGCGGACGAATTTGAATTCGAACAAGTGGCAGAGGCATTCCGTTCCGGCGTCGATGGTTATATCGTCAAGGAAATCTCCTGCGAGCCGCTGATCAGTTCGCTGCAACTCGTCGCGATGGGGGAAAAGGTGATGCCGTCCCAGCTTGCCGGTTCTCTGGCGAATGGGGATGACAGCTTCAAGCGGCGCAATTGGCGGGAAAGCATTGCGGATGTCAATTTGTCAGACCGTGAAGTCGAAATCCTGCGCTGCCTGATCCTTGGTTATGCCAATAAGGTGATTTCGCGGCGGCTGGAAATCAGCGAAGCCACCGTCAAGGTGCATGTGAAAGCCATATTGCGCAAATTGCGGGTGTCCAATCGGACGCAGGCGGCGATCTGGGCGGTGAAAAGGGGACTTGAGACGCATCTTGTGGCGCAACCCAAGGACCGGTCAATCCTGAACGACGATGACGGCGGTCTGGGCCTGCTTTCGGATTGTGCCGCCTGAACATCAACTGGAGCGGGGGGCATAGCGCCCCCCGGGTAGCGATGACGCACTGCCCACGCTGGGCCTTGACCGGTCATGCCGCAGGCTTGGCCCGGTACCATTGGGGATAAAGCTTCTTCAAAGCCTGCAGCTTGGGCAGATCCCACCGCAGGATATACGGATGACGGGGATTCTTCTCCATGAAGTCCTGATGATAAAGCTCCGCCTCGATGAAACCGCGATAGGGTTCAATGGCGGTCACAATTTTGTCGCGCCATAATCCGGACCCGTCCAGTTGCGTCAGATAGGAACGGGCAGCCTTGCCTTGTTCCCTGCCGACAGGAAAAAGCGCGCTTCGATATTGCGTACCGCGATCTGGCCCTTGCCGATTGAGCGTCGTTGGATCGGCGACCACGGAAAAGAATATGCGCATGAGCGTGCCGTAGCTGACGACGCGCGGGTCGTAGGTCACGCGAACCGCCTCGGCAAAGCCCGTCCGCCCGGTACTGACGCTGTCATAGCTGACAGACTTCGCCTTCCCCCCGGAATAGCCGGAAACGGCGCTATGTACGCCCTTTACATGAGAGAAGACGCCCTCAACGCCCCAAAAGCATCCGCCGGCGAAGATAGCGGTTTCCAATTTTCGTCCGGAGAGCGCATCCACTTGCGGCTTCGGGGCGAGAACGGCTTTCTCCGCGGCAGAGGCAACGGGAATACCGCCGCCCTCCATGCTCCCGATGCCGCCGGCCGTCAGTAGGGCCAACACCAGGGCGAAGGTCAGCGCCTTTTGGGTCACGAGTCGAACGGCGCTGTTGCCGCTGCCCTGTCACTGTCCGGAGGAAGCGATTCATCGCCGCTGCCGACGGTGAACATCAGAACCGTGCCCAGCACAAAACCGCCCAGAAAGTTGCGAACCAGATCGGAATTGAAGAAACCAGCCATCACAGCACCTTCCAGCGGCCAAAGGTCGATCATGGAACAGCCCGGTAATGGGCTGTCCCGATGAATAGACAGTAACGGCTGAAGCCCCGCTGAATGGTGACGGAAATCACAACCGTTATCCTGCGGCTCGCTGGGGCCGGAACTCTGGACGTGGGAATTATTTCAGGGCGGCGCAAGCCTCCTGAATGCGGGTGCAGGCTTTCTTCAGCACCTCTTCCGATGTCGCATAGCTGATGCGGAAGGCGGGGCTGAGACCGAACGCTTCACCGTGAACGGCGGCAACCCGCATGTCGTCGAGGAAATAGTTGATGAGATCCTCGTCGGTGGCGATCTTCACGCCCTTGGGCGTTGTCTTGCCCATGACGCCGCTGGCATCGGGATAGACATAGAAGGCGCCCTCCGGCACCGGGCAGACAAGGCCAGGGGCGTCGTTCAGCATCGCAACGACCATGTCGCGCCGCCGCTTGAACGCGATATTGCGCTCTTCCAGAAAGTCCTGCGGACCGTTCAAGGCCGCCACCGCAGCCGCCTGACTGATCGAGCAGGGGTTGGACGTTGACTGCGACTGCAGCGCGCTCATCGCCTTGATGAGCCAGGTGGGGCCACCGGCGTAGCCGATGCGCCAGCCGGTCATCGAATAGGCCTTGGAACAGCCGTTGACGGTCAGCGTCCGCTCGTAAAGATCCGGGCACACCTGCGCGATGGTGGCAAAGGGCGTGTCAGCGTACCAGACATGCTCATACATATCGTCCGTCAGAATATAGACATGCTCATGCTTGCGCAGCACTTCGCCCAGGCCCTTCAATTCCTCGGCGCTGTAGGCCGCGCCCGTCGGGTTGGACGGCGAGTTGAGAAGCACCCATTTCGTCCGGGGCGTGATCGCGGCGTCAAGCTGCGCGGGGGTGATCTTGTAGTTCTGCGCCGCGCCTGCCGCCACGAAGACCGGTGTGCCACCCGCAAAGTTGACGATATCGGGATAGCTTACCCAATAGGGCGCGGGGATCACGACCTCGTCGCCGGCATCGATCGTCGCGACCAGCGCGTTGAACAGCGTGTGCTTGCCACCGCTGTTCACGCTGATCTGGGATGGCTGATAGACAAGGCCATTGTCGCGCTTGAACTTGGCGGCGATCGCATCCTTGAGCTCCGCCGTTCCATCAACTGTGGTATAGCGGGTCTGGTTGTTGCGGATGGCCGCGATGCCGGCTTCCTTCACGAAATCCGGCGTATCGAAATCCGGCTCGCCGGCGGAAAGGCCAATAACGTCGATGCCGGCGCGTTTCAGCTCATTCACGCGGCCAGTCATGGCCAGGGTGGCGCTGGGCTGAATGCGGCCAAGGGCGGCGGACGTCTTTGACATGGAGGCTTTCCCTATCTGGATTGGCATCCGCGAGTCTGCGGACCGAGGCTCAATAGACAGGTCAGCCGCGTCGTTCAACCAGAGTTGCGGCGACAAGGCCCCGCGCCGCATTGCCGATAAAGAATCCGCCTTCCAGGTCGGGAAGGCGCAAATCGCCTTCCACGGCCTCTCCCATGTCGATCAGGCTTTGCCGCAGCACGCCCGGCAACAGCCCGCGAGAACGCGGCGGCGTCACCAGCTTGTCGCCGCGCTCGACGAAGAGCGACGAAAAGCAGCCCTCGGTCAGGAAACCTTCCCGATCGAACATCAGCACCTCATAGGTTCCGCCCCTGCGCAGCGCATCGGCATAAAAGCCCCGGTCCGTGGTCTTGTGATAAAGGCGGAAATCTTCGGCTGGAACCGGACGCGCGACGGCGGCTACCTTCATCATTGGCTCCGGCCATGATCGGTGCGGCCGTATCTCAATAGCCATCGAACCACGGCGAGACAGCAGCAGCCGCAGGCGGCTGTGCCGGCGAATCCGGAATGTCGCGGCCTGAAGTTCATTGCGCGCGGCATGCCGGTCAAAATCGAAGCCCAGTTCATTGGCGCTGCGCCCCATGCGCGCGAGATGCAATTCGAGCAGACGGACTCCTTCGACCGGATCGAAGGCCATCGTCTCCAATAGATCAAACTGGCTTGCCTCAGACGCCACTAACGCTTCCTGATTTTATCTTCGCGCCGGGCTACTCACCCAGAAACTTGCCTTTTTCGAGGCATTCATCCCATTCCGCCTGCATGACGGAATCAGCGACCACCCCCGAGCCCAGGCCGAACCGTCCCAAGCGGCTCCCTTCATTGACGGAAATTGTTCGAATCGCAACATTGAAGGCGGCGTCGCCCTCGGGAGATATGCAGCCAATCGACCCTGTATAGGCTCCGCGGGGGCCCGTCTCAACCTCATGGATCACTTCCATGGCGCGCAGCTTGGGTGCTCCGGTGATGGAACCGCAGGGAAAGATCGCGCGCAGCACGTCAACGGGACCAAGACCGGCGCGAAGCCGCGCCTTGATGGTGGACGTCATCTGGTGGACAGTGGGGTAGCTTTCGACATGAAAAAGATCGGGCGTCACCACGCTCCCGGCTTCCGCGATACGCGACAGGTCGTTGCGGAGCAGATCGACGATCATCAGATTTTCGGCGCGCTGCTTGGGATCGGCCTGAAGCTGCGCCATGGCCGCCGCGTCAGAGGCGCTGTCCGCCCCGCGGGCCGCCGTTCCCTTCATGGGCCGGGCCGTGAGGACTCCAGCCTCCAGCGTGAAAAACAGCTCCGGCGAGAAGGAAAGCAGCCAATCCTCCCCCGTAAACAGGACCGCGCCATGACCCGCGCCCGCACGGTCGCGCAAGGCCGCATACAACGCCAGCGGAGCTTCCGGAACGGCGACCGAGCAAGGGAAGGTCAGGTTCGCCTGATAAATGTCGCCGGCCTGCAAATAGGACTGAATGCGATCGAACGCGGCGGCATAATCCGATTGTTTCACTTGCGGGGCCGGCCCGCTGCGGTCGGCCGCCGGGGCAGGCAACAGCTTTGGAACGTCCCCCGCCGCGATAGTCTGGATTTCCTTGAACAGACCGAACCACAAGAGCGGCGCCCCGTCAGGCAGCGGTTGAAAATGACGCAACAGACGCGGCTCAAAGGCGAAACCCGCCTCATAAGCCAGATAGCCCGCTGCGTGCAGTCCACGCGCCTGGGCGTCCGCCAGACGGTCAAGCGCGGGCTGAACCTCCTCTGGCGCCCTGGCGATGACCAGCTCCACCGGATCGGCATAGAGCCGCGCGCCCGTTGAACCTTCAGGACGGGCATCGTCGAGCAGGATGAAAGGCGCTGGCGAAGACGGAAGCATGGCGCCGCCTTACAGGCAGTGCAGGGCCCGCGTCCAGCCGAACCGGCGGCAGTCAAGCCTTTCTTGACAGTCAGGCGCGACTCACATAAAGGCCCCCAATCCCGACACGTCAGTCGCGCGGCAGTGCAATTTAGCGCTGGCCGTTCTTTTTGCGTCCCGGGATATCACCATTGCCGCGGGGACGGCCGGATTTCCGGTCCAGCCATGGCAAGCGAAGCTTTGAGATGGGCGGCCCGCCAGGCGGCCTGTGGAGCAGGAGACAAATTACATGGCACGTATCGCGGGCGTCAATATCCCGACCAACAAGCGCGTTATCATCGCGCTGACCTACATCCACGGCATTGGCCGCACCAAGGCCGTTGAAATTGCCGACAAGCTGGGCATCGACCACAGCCGCCGGGTCCAAGACCTGAGCGACGCCGAAGTGCTGCAGATCCGCGAAACCATCGACGCCGATCACACGGTCGAGGGCGATCTTCGCCGCCAGACCGCGATGAACATCAAGCGGTTGATGGACCTCGCCTGCTATCGCGGCCTTCGTCATCGCAAGGGCCTTCCGGTCCGCGGCCAGCGCACGCACACCAATGCGCGCACCCGCAAGGGCAAGGCCAAGCCGATTGCCGGCAAGAAGAAATAAGAACTGTCCGGGGGACAGTTCATTATTTCTTCTCCGCCGGAGGCAGTTCTCCTCACTGAGCGAGACCCTCCGTCACCAGACAAGTTTCAAGTAGGATAACAGGATATGGCACGGGAACCCCAGCGTATTCGCAGGCGCGAGCGCAAGAATATTTCGGCCGGCGTCGCGCATGTGAACGCCAGCTTCAATAACACCATGGTCACCATCACCGACGCCCAGGGCAATGCGATCAGCTGGTCCTCCGCGGGCATGATGGGGTTCAAGGGATCGCGCAAGTCGACCCCCTATGCCGCTCAGGTTTGCGCGGAAGATGCGGGCCGCAAGGCTGCCGAACATGGCGTCCGCACCCTTGAAGTCGAAGTGAAGGGCCCCGGATCGGGCCGTGAATCGGCGCTTCGCGCGCTGCAGGCGGTAGGTTTCACCATCACGTCGATCCGCGACGTTACGCCGATCCCGCACAATGGCGTGCGTCCTTCCAAGCGCCGGCGCGTTTAACCTCGGCACTTGCTCAGGGGCGGCAGACGTGCCGTCCCGTTATCTGTACCGGCCGGGGTCTTCGTCCCACAGGACGCGCCCCCGCCCAAATCCCAGGGGAAATACATGACTGTCAACACCAAGAACTGGCAGGAATTGAAGAAGCCGAACAGCCTGGAGATCAAGTCTGGCGGCGATCCCAAGCGCAAGGCGACCTTCGTTGCCGAGCCGCTTGAGCGCGGCTTCGGCCTGACGCTCGGCAACGCGCTGCGCCGCGTGCTGCTCTCCTCGCTGCAGGGTGCGGCTGTCACCTCGATCAAGATCGAGAACGTGCTGCACGAATTCTCCTCGCTGGCGGGCGTTCGGGAAGACATCACCGACATCGTCCTCAATGTGAAGCAGGTTGCCCTGCGCATGGAAGGCGAAGGCCCGAAGCGGCTTCAGCTGTCCGCCACTGGCCCCGCTGACGTCCGGGCCGGCGATATTGCCGTGTCGGGTGATATCGAGGTGATGAACCCCGATCTGCTCATCTGCCATCTGGACGAGGGTGCGACGCTCAACATGGAACTGACCGCCGACGTCGGCAAGGGCTATGTTCCCGCCGTCGCCAACCGTCCGGCTGACGCGCCCATCGGCCTGATCCCTGTCGACTCGCTCTTTTCCCCGATCAAGCAGGTCGCCTACAAGGTCGAGAACACCCGCGTCGGCCAGGAACTGGACTATGACCGCCTGTCGCTGACCCTGGAAACCGACGGCACCGTTACGCCGGAGGATGCGGTTGCCTATGCTGCGCGCATTCTTCAGGACCAGTTGCAGCTCTTCGTTCACTTCGAAGAGGCGCTTGCCGCCGCCACCCCGTCCGTCGGCGTTGCCGCCGCCGCGCCGGGCGAAGCCGAGAGCGACGCGAACCAGATCAACCGCTACCTTCTCAAGAAGGTGGACGAGCTGGAACTGTCCGTCCGCAGCGCAAACTGCCTCAAGAACGACAACATCATCTATATCGGCGACCTGGTCCAGAAGACCGAAGCCGAGATGCTGCGCACCCCGAATTTCGGCCGCAAGTCGCTGAACGAAATCAAGGAAGTGCTGTCGTCCATGGGCCTGCGCCTTGGCATGGACATCCCCGGCTGGCCGCCCGAAAATATCGAGGAAATGGCCAAGAAGCTGGAGCAGGAACTGCTGGGCTGATCTTACCCGTCATCCCCGCGAAGGCGGGGATCCATCTCCTGAGCGTTCGGCACGGGAGGCGGTATCGGGAGATGGATCCCCGCCTTCGCGGGGATGACGTAAATTTTATGGGCAGTCCAACCGTCACTGCCTGGTCCTGGGTACCTCATACGGCCCTTGAACAAACGGAGTAAGAAACATGCGTCATAGAGTTGGCGGCCGCAAGCTGCAGCGTACTTCATCCCATCGCGCGGCCCTGTTCCGCAACATGGCGGCAGCGCTCATCAAGCATGAGCAGATCATGACCACGACAGCCAAGGCGAAGGAGCTTCGCCCCTATGTCGAAAAGCTGATCACGCTCGCGAAGAAGGGCGGCCTTGCCAATCGCCGCCTTGCCCATTCGCGGATGCTCGACGACACCCAGCTCAAGAAGCTGTTCGACGTTCTGGCCGAGCGGTACAAGGACCGCAACGGCGGCTATACCCGCGTCATCAAGGCCGGCATTCGTCCCTCCGACGCATCGCCCATGGCGGTGATCGAACTGGTCGATCGCGACGTGTCGGCAAAGGGCCAGGATAGCGGCCCGGTGCAGACCGCCGACGAAGAGGAAATGGAAGCGGCCTGAGGCTCTTCTATACTAAGGTCCGCCTTCCGGGACGGTGCCGCACGACAGCATCACTTCACAAACAGGCCGTGGCTTTCTAAGCTGCGGCCTGCTTTATGACCAAGAGATGCGTCCCATGAAAAAATCCGCATTCGCATTGCCTCTGGCGGCGATTGCGCTTTCGCCCGCCAGTGCGGCGAGCGATGCTCCAGCGGGGATCGGCACGACATCCACCGCCATCCGGCTGACCTATCCTGAGACAAGGCGGCTGGACCTTGTCGAGGAGCATTTCGGTGTAAAAGTTCCCTACCCC
>CBHCMH010000061.1:0-8391 GCA_965974445.1 uncultured Rhizorhapis sp. | reverse complement strand
GTCGTGAACGAGAATGACAGCGTCGCAACCGAGGAAATCCGCTTCGGCGACAATGATCGCCTCGCCGCCCGCATCGCGCAGGCCGCCGACGCCAGCGCGGTCGTCCTGCTCTCCGACATTGACGGGCTCTATACCGCCAACCCGCACAAATATCCCGACGCCCGGCTGGTCGAACATGTCGAGGCCATCACCGACAAGATTGTCGCCATGGCGGACGGCGGCTCCTCCTCCGGCATGGGATCGGGCGGCATGCTCTCCAAGCTGGAAGCCGCAAAGATCGCCAATGCGGCGGGCATCAACCTCGCCATCATCAGCGGCCATAAGGATCATCCGCTGTCCGCCTTTGCATCGAGCGGCCAGGGCACGGTGTTCCATTCGGCAAGCAGCCAGGGCGCGCGCAAGAAATGGCTGGCCGGACGCCTGACCGTCCGTGGCCGCATCATGGTGGACGCGGGAGCAGCCAAGGCGCTTGCCAGCGGCAACAGCCTGCTTCCGGCGGGTG
This sequence comes from uncultured Rhizorhapis sp., assembly GCA_965974445.1. Taxonomy (GTDB): domain Bacteria; phylum Pseudomonadota; class Alphaproteobacteria; order Sphingomonadales; family Sphingomonadaceae; genus Rhizorhapis. The sequence goes on along the minus strand of CBHCMH010000061.1, from coordinate 7,889 downwards.
TCCGCAGCGTCAGCGGCGTTTTCGCGCGCGGCGATGTCGTGGATATCGTCAGCGACGACGGACGCATATTGGCGCGGGGCCTTTCCGAATATGACAGCGGCGACGCGGTGAAAATCGCCGGCTGCCGATCTCAGGAAATCGCCAGCATTCTGGGCGGCGTACCACGCTCGGTCATGGTTCACCGGGATCACATGGTGATGCTGTGATATTTTCCTCCATCCGGGAATGACGAGAAGATAGAATGTCCCTTCCCACCCCACTCCGCCTCGCGATCACAGGCGGAACCGGCTTTGTCGGCAAGACCGTCGTCAGCATGGCCTGCGCGCAGGAGATGGAGCTGAACGCCCTCACCCGCCGCCCGCAGGAGATATGTCCGGGCGTCACCTGGATCAACGGCGCGCTGGACCATGACGAAAGTCTCAGCGGCCTCATGGCGCAAGTCGATGTTGTGCTGCATATCGCGGGCGTGGTGAATGCCCCCGACCGCGCCGGGTTCAAGGCGGGGAATGCCGCAGGCACGCTCGCGGTCGTCCGCGCCGCACGGGCCGCAGGCGTGTCCCGCTTCATCCACATATCCTCGCTCTCCGCGCGCGAACCGCAGCTGTCCGATTATGGCTGGTCGAAGCGCCGCGCCGAGCAGATCGTCATGGCGAGCGGTCTTGACTGGACCATTATCCGCCCTCCCGCCATTTATGGTCCGGGCGATTCAGAAATGCTTGACCTCTTCCGCCTGGCGAAGCGCGGCGTTGTACTGCTCCCGCCCAAAGGCCGCCTCTCCATCATTGAAGTCAGCGACCTCGCCCGCCTTCTCCTTGCCTGCGCACATGACCCCACGAGCATCGGCGCGATCTACGAACCCGACGACGGGGTCGAGGGCGGGTGGAGTCACCAGAGCTTCGGCCGCGCCGTCGGCTGGGCCGTAAACAAACGGGTAACCGCGCTGCCCACGCCGCGCGCGCTGCTCCACATTGGCGCCCGTATTGACGGGTTGCTGCGCGGCAAGAAGGCCAAGCTCACCACCGATCGCGTCAATTATTTCTGCCACCCCGACTGGGTGATCGATCCCGCCAAACGCCCGCCTGCCTCCCTGTGGCAGCCTCAGGTCGGCACCCGCACGGGGTTGCGGAAAACGGCCGACTGGTATCGAGAGCAGGGTTGGCTGGGATAGCCCCTCACCCGATCCTTCCGGTCGCCATTTCCACTAGAAAGAGCCCAAAGCTGAGTACCAGCCCGGTGAGAAAAATACTGTAGGCCAGGTTCAGGCACCGATACTTCTTGCACTGGAGCACCTGGCCATTTTGATAGAGATCGCGCAGCATCGCCCGGCACAGTGTTTCGTCGCTTTCCAGCTTGTCGATAACGCGATCGATGAACTCCGCCTCGGTCATGCTGGTGAAAATGCCGAAGAACAGGATATTGTCCTCTTCCCCCACGGACCCGCGAACATGGGTCACCTTGGGCAGGACGGTCAGCACCGCGAACACGGCCGAAAAGAACGCCGCGAACGCCAATATGGCGAAGGGACCGAATAGCGTTCCGCCATTCATCTGACCCATCGACAAGGTGAAGACCAGGAAGGTCGCGCCCATCAGCATGCTCGCCTTTTGATCGGCCATCTGGCTCAGTTGCAGGTTGGCGATCTGCGCGGTGCGGACCAGATGCACTCCGTTGGGCGACAGGGTGCGCTTGCCCGCCCGTTCGCCTTCAGTCCCAATCCTTTGAACATCCGCCATTGGAACGCACCCCAAAAACAGCCGGAGCATCGCACCCTTTACATATTAGGGCAAGATGATGCCTGATTGCCGCCTTATTCGCTTGCCAAAGGGACGCATCTGTTGGCAAGCAACCGCGCCAGCACAAAGGGACGTACAAGAGCATGAGCAACCGCCAGGAAATATTCAAAAGCGTCGCGACGCAGATCGAGCCGTTCAACAAGAAGGGCATAGACCTGACCGAAGCGACCACCTTTGCCGGTGATCTGGAATGGGACAGCCTGACGGTAATGGACTTCGTCGCCGCGATCGAAGATGAGTTCGAGATCATCATCACCATGAACATGCAGGCGGAGATTGAAACCGTCGGACAACTTGTCGATGCCGTGGCCAAGCTGAAGGGTTGATCGAGACCATCTGCCGTTCGTCCCAAGCTAAGTCGAGGGACGCCAGTGCGGAGCCAGCGTGTCTCGACTTCGCTCGACACAGACGGGAATTTAGAATCCGGATATGACTGATCTTTTCTCCAAATTCGATGCCTTGATCGCCGAGCGCGAGGCGCTGCTGGCGACCGGCGTGCGTGATCCCTTCTCCATCGTGATGGACGAGGTGAAATCTCCGACGCTGGCGGTCATCAAGGGCAAGGAAACGATCCTGCTCGGCACCTACAATTATATGGGCATGACCTTCGACCCCGATGTCATCCAGGCGGGCAAGGATGCACTGGACAATTTCGGTTCCGGCACCACGGGCAGCCGTGTTCTCAATGGCACCTATCAGGGGCACCGGGAATGCGAGGAAGCGCTCAAGGAATTTTACGGCACGAAGCACGCAATGGTCTTTTCGACCGGCTATCAGGCCAATCTGGGTATGATCTCCACGCTGGCGGGCAAAGGGGACTATGTCGTCCTTGACGCCGACAGCCATGCCTCCATCTATGACGGCTGCGCGCTCGGCAATGCGGAGATTGTGCGCTTCCGTCACAACAGCGTCGAAGATCTGGACAAGCGCCTTGGGCGCCTGCCCGCCGAGGCGCAGAAGCTGGTCGTGCTTGAGGGCGTCTATTCCATGCTGGGCGACATCGCCCCCCTCCCCGCCATGGTCGCGGTGGTAAAAAATCATCCCAACACCATGATCCTGTGCGACGAAGCGCATGGCATGGGCTTTTTCGGCGCCAACGGCCGGGGCGTGTTCGAGGAACTGGGTTGCGAGGACGATATCGACTTTGTCGTCGGCACCTTCTCCAAATCCGTCGGCACCGTGGGCGGTTTCTGCGTCTCCAACCATCCCAAGTTCGAGGTGATGCGCCTCGTCTGCCGCCCTTATGTCTTCACCGCCTCCCTGCCGCCCAGCGTCGTCGCGACTGCCGCCACCTCCATCCGCAAGCTGATGCATGCGGGTGAAAAACGCGCGCATCTTTGGGAAAACAGCCGCCGTTTGCACAATGGCCTTACCCAGCTCGGCTTCAAGCTCGGAACGGAAACCCCGCAATCAGCGATCATCGCGGTCATTTTGACGGATCAGACCCAGGCCGTCGCGATGTGGCAGGCGCTGCTGGAACTTGGCCTTTACGTCAACATGGCCCGACCGCCTGCAACGCCAGCGGGCACCTACCTCCTGCGCTGTTCGCTCTGCGCCGAACATTCGAACGAGCAGGTGGGGCAGATCCTCGACATCTTCGCGACCGCCGGCCGCGCCGTGGGTTGTATCGCCTAGGTGACTACCTGATCCTGTACGGCACCACTTCCCGGACATCGGGATCGACCGAAAGGCTGCGATCCACCGGCGGGAAGGCGCGCTGGTCGCAGTGCAGGCGCGGACATATGCGGCAGCTTATGCCAATGGGCGTCGCCGCCTGCTCATTGGCGAGGTCGAGCTGATCAGCATAGACGAAACTCCGCGCATGCTCGATCTCGCACCCCAACGCCACAGCGTAACGGCGCGGCGCACGAGCGTAGCTGCCCGACGGCTTCACCAGCCCCTTCGCCATGCTCACATAGCGCGCGCCATCCGGCGTCTGCGCCAGTTGCACCACGATCCGGTCCGGAATCGCCACCGCCTCATGCACGATCCACAAGGGGCATGCGCCGCCGAACCGGGCAAATTCCAGCCGGGTAGCACTATGGCGCTTGGTGATGTTGCCCGCCATATCGACGCGGCAGAAAAAGAACGGCGTGCCGCACTCTCCCGGGCGCTGCAAGGTTGAAAGGCGGTGGCAGGCCTGCTCGAAACTGACGGAGAAATGCTGGCATAGCCGGTCGATATCGTGGCGCAGGCTGCGCGCGGTCCGCCGGAACTTGTCATAAGGCATCAGCAGCGCCCCGGCGGCGTAGTTGGCAAGACCGATCGATAGCAGCTGCCGGGCCTCCTCGGAGCGCAGTTCCGCCTCATCCCGCACCTGCGCGATGACCTCCGCCAGTTCCAGCGCGGCAAGCTGATGCGCTAGGGCAAAGCGCCGGCTGTCCGGCGGCATTGCACTGGACAAGGTCAGCAAATGCGTACGCCGGTCATAGCGTCGCAGCAGCTGCCCATTCTCGTCCCGTGACGAGATTTCCACCACAACGCCATGCCGTTCGGTCAGGCGTTTGATGATCGCGTCATCGCCGACCTGATCCTGACGCCACAGTTCAGCCGCCATCTGCTCGGCCGCCCGGTCGATGGAATCGACATAGTTGCCCGCCAGATGAAACCAGTCGCGCACTTCCTCCCATGGCAGCCGGCCATCCATGCCGACATCGCTGGAAATGACGTCGTCCACGAATTGCAGGCGGTTAAGCGAGCCGCGATAGGCCTGATGCAGCGCCATCAGCCGGTCAGCTATGGCAGGCTGCAGCTCGACGAGGCGATCGATCGCCCCGTCGGAGATCTCCATGCCTGAAAATAGCGGATCGGACAGCGCATCACGCACGCCGGACGTCCGCCGTTGTTCGTCATCCACGTCGAAGTCAGCGCCATTAAGGGGGAATGTCCGGATAATCGCCTGCCGGATTGCGGGCGTCATTGGCCGGTCGTCATGCTCCAGCTGGCTGAGATAGCTGTTGGATATGCCGATACGCGCCGCCATGACCGACTGCGACAGCCCCAGCCGCAGCCTCAAGGCCCGAAGCCGTTCTCCGGCATATAAGCGCTGTTTTCCCACCACTGCTCCTTGCGAAAAGCAGTTTTGCAAATATTGACCGCTGAGGCAATGCCCTGCGGGTGCGCCGTCGCCGCAGAGACCAGCCGACAAGGCCGAAGCCGGCAATCAGCATCGCCCAGCTTGACGGCTCCGGCACTTCGCTGATGCGTTCGAACGCATAGTCCAACCTCACCGGGCCTGGGCCGGCGAAATAGAAGTCACCATAAACCGCTTCCAGATAATAGAAGCCGCGTTCCTCTACATCGCCGACGTCGCCGCCCCAATGCGTCACCAGCCGGTAAGGGCGTTGCACCTTCACAATCGCGGAAAACGCGGTGCCGGTGAACGCATGATCCTGAAAGGTCGGAACGTCATTGCCGCCATAATGGATGCCGTCCGCCACGCCGTAGAAATCATAGCTGACACCACGGATGAAGGTCAGCATGGTTCCGGGCTGCGCGGCCCGGTCGAGCAGGAAACGCGCGGCATAGACGCCCTCGCCCAGAAACATGTCGAGATTGAACCCTGCGGAATGCTCCGTCCCCTCGGCCTCCAGCATGATCGTTGCGGCCGGTGCAGGCATAGCGCCCAACAGCGCGGCGCAGGCGAATGTGATACAGCCTCTCATGCGATATACCCCCGGTTGAAAGCCGGAGGTATATCTTGCCTTTAGCGCAGACGCTGAGGTTTCAGCTCCATTGCGGAGTCTAGATATGCAGCGCCCGGCCGTAAGCGCCCAGCACGCTCTCATGCATCATCTCGGAAAGCGTCGGGTGCGGGAAGACGGTGTGCATCAGTTCCTGCTCGGTCGTCTCCAGCGTCTTGCCGACCGCATAGCCCTGGATCAGCTCGGTCACTTCCGCGCCCACCATATGCGCGCCCAGCAATTCGCCGGTCGCCTCGTCAAACACGGTCTTGATGAAGCCTTCCGCCTCGCCCAGCGCGATCGCCTTGCCATTGCCGATGAAGGGGAATTTGCCGACCTTGACCTTGTAGCCGGCTTCCTTCGCCTTGGCTTCGGTGAGGCCCACCGACGCCACTTGCGGATGGCAATAGGTGCAGCCCGGAATATTGTTGCGGTCCATCGGGTGCGGATGCTGGTCCGCGATATGCTCGACCGCGATCACGCCCTCATGGCTGGCCTTGTGCGCCAGCCAGGGGCCGCTCGTGCAATCGCCGATGGCGTAAACTCCCGGAACATTGGTGCGGCAATATTCGTCGGTCTTGATGTGGAAACGCTGGTCGGGCTCGATGCCCAGATCCTCCAGGCCGATATTCTCGACATTGGGGACGATACCGACCGCAACGATGACATGGCTGAACTCCTCGGTCGTCACCTTGCCGTCCTTGCCCTTGATCTCGGCGGTGACGCCCTTGCCATTGTCGGTGATTTTCTGCACGCCGGTTGACGCGCGAATGTCCATGCCCTGCTTGGTCAGCGCCTTGGTCATGAAGTCGCTGATTTCCGCGTCCTCCACCGGCAGGATGCGGTCCAGCATCTCGACCACCGTCACCTTGGCGCCCATGTCATTGTAGAAGCTGGCGAACTCGATGCCGATGGCGCCCGATCCAATGACCAACAGCTTGGTCGGCATTTCCGGCGGGGTCATGGCATGGCGATAGGTCCAGATACGCTTGCCGTCCGCCTTGGCAAAGGGCAGGTCGCGCGCGCGGGCACCGGTGGCGATGATGATGTTCTTCGCCTCCAGTTCGGTTGCCTTGCCGTCCTTGGTTACCGACAGTTTGCCCTTTCCGGTCAGCTTGCCGTCGCCGAAATAGACGGTGACCTTGTTCTTCTTCATGAGGCCGGTGACGCCCTGGTTGAGCTGCTTGGCAACGCCGCGCGAACGGCCGATCACCTTTTCTAGGTCGAACGAGGGCTTTTCCACCGAGAGGCCGTATTTCTCGGCCTGCTTCATATAATGATAGATCTCGCTGGTCCGCAGCAGCGCCTTGGTCGGAATACAGCCCCAGTTGAGGCAAATTCCCCCCAGATTTTCGCGCTCCACGATCGCGGTCTTGAGGCCCAGCTGGCTCGCGCGGATCGCGGCGACATAGCCACCGGGGCCGGAACCGAGAACGATAAGGTCGAAAGTGTCAGCCATTATTATGCGGTCTCCAATTTTCCCCTCCCCCCTTGCGGGGGAGGGCTAGGGAGAGGGGTGCGTTCAGCGTGGCTCGACGCCGCGCTGACCGCCTGACTGCTTGCAGTTGCATCGAGTATTGCTGCCAGCACGCCCTCGGGATTGGTCAGAATGTCGTTATTCCAGAAGCGCAGCACCCTGAAACCCTGCGCTTTCAGATAGTCGTCGCGAACGCCATCGCTTTTGCTTTCCGCATGTTGCGAACCATCGGCCTCAATAATGAGCCTATGTTCGAAGCAGATGAAATCAGCAATATAGTGGTCGATGGGAACCTGCCGCCGGAACTTGAACCCAGGAAGCCGTTCAGCCCTCAGCAGATACCATAATGCACGTTCCGCATCCGTCGGATGGGCACGCATATGCTTGGCTTTGCCAAGCGCGGCTTTCCGCGAAAGCCGCCCCCCTCTCCCCCACCCCTCCCCCGCGAGGGGGGAGGGGCTTTGGAAGCTGCCTGTCATCAAGCCAGCATCCCCAGCGGATTTTCGACCAGTTCCTTGAATGCCTGCATCAGCTTCGCGCCATCCGCGCCGTCGATGGCGCGGTGGTCGAAGCTGCCGGTTGCGGACATCACGGTGGCGATCTGCAGGCTGTCGTCGATGACATAGGGCCGCTGCTCGCCAGCCCCAATGGCCATGATCATGCCTTGGGGCGGGTTGATGACGGCCTCGAACTGCTTGATGCCGAACATGCCCATGTTGGAAAGCGACGCCGTGCCGCCCTGATATTCCTGCGGCTGCAGCTTGCCCTCCTTGGCGCGGCTGGCCAGATCCTTCATCTCGGTAGAGATGGCGGCGACACCCTTGCTGTCGGCGGCGGTCACGATGGGGGTGATGAGGCCCGACGGGATCGACACCGCGACCGAAATGTCGGCCCGGCTGAACCGCAGCAGCGTATCGCCCGCATACTGGACGTTAC
>CBHCMH010000060.1:0-8396 GCA_965974445.1 uncultured Rhizorhapis sp. | reverse complement strand
GTGCAAAGCTGGCGCGACCTGCCGGTCCTGATGAACCAGTGGGCGAACGTTGTCCGCTGGGAAATGCGCACCCGCATGTTCCTGCGCACCAGCGAATTCCTCTGGCAGGAAGGCCATACCGCTCACGCATCCCGCGAAGAGGCGATGGAAGAGACGCTGAAGATGCTGGAAGTCTATCGCAGCTTTTCCGAAAATGCGCTGGCCATGCCCGTCATTGCCGGGGAAAAGCCCGAGAATGAGCGCTTTCCGGGCGCGGAGGCGACCTTCTCCATCGAAGCCATGATGCAGGATGGCAAGGCGTTGCAGGCGGGGACGTCGCACTTTCTCGGCACGACTTTCAGCAAGGCGCAGAATATCCGTTTCCAGAACCGGGAGGGTGAACTGGAACTGGCGCAGACGACCAGCTGGGGCGTTTCCACCCGCCTGATCGGCGGCGTGATCATGACCCATGGCGATGATGACGGCCTGCGCGTCCCGCCCGTCATCGCGCCGCAGCAGATTATCATCGTGCCGATGCTGCGCGACCAGCCGGAGGATGACGATATCCTCGCCTATTGCCAGACAATCGTCGCTGGGCTGTCGCAACTGACGGTTTTCGGCGAGCCCGTTCGCGCGCTGCTCGACAAGAAAGCGGTGAAGGCTGCCAACAAGCGCTGGAGTTGGGTCAAGAAGGGTGCGCCGATCATCGTCGAGGTCGGCGGCCGCGATCTTGCCGCGCAGAATGTTTCAGTCCTTCGCCGCGACAGACTCTATAACGAGGCTGGTAAGCTGGACAGCGCGGTCATGGCCAGGGATGCCTTCATCAGCGGCGCGACCGCCATGCTGGAGGATATTCAGGTTTCGTTGCATGCGCAGGCAAACGCTTTCCTGCAGGCCAATATCGACCGCGGCATTAGCGATGTAGCAGGTTTGAAGGCCCATTTTGCCGGAGACTCCAAATGCGGCTGGGCCGAAGTACAGTGGAGCAAGCCCACGGGCGTAGCGCTCGAAGCGATCGTGGAAACGCTGAAAGCGATGAAGCTGACGCTGCGCAATGTGCCGCTGGATGCCGCCCCCGTTGACGGCGCATGCATCTTTACGGGCGTACCGGCGGTGGAACGGGTGCTCGTGGGGAGGGCTTACTGATCGGGTGCAGACCGTTGCAATTTGAGATGGCGAGTACCTAATCGATAACCATAGGTCTTGATGAGTGTTATGAATGCGATGCGGTATTCATAAACGCACAAGGAGGACCAGCATGTCTGTCATTTCCCTTCGCAAGCAGGACGGCGTTCTGATCGTCACGTCGGACAATCCCCCGGTCAACGCGCTCGGTCTGGCGGTGCGGCAGGGACTTATGGAGGCCATCGAACAGGCGTCCCGTGACGATGAAATCAAGACGGTGGTCATCCGCTGCGAGGGGCAGACTTTTTTCGCCGGGGCAGACATCAGCGAGTTTACCAAGCCGCCGGTAGAGCCCCTGCTTCCCGCGATCGTCGAAGCGATCGAGGCCTGCCCGAAACCCGTTGTGGCGGCAGTGCATGGCACGGCTCTGGGCGGGGGGTGCGAAGTGGCGATAAGCTGCCATTACAGGATCGCGGTTCCTTCGGCGGTGTTGGGCTTGCCGGAGGTGAAGCTTGGGCTCCTTCCCGGCGCGAGCGGAACGCAGCGCCTGCCGCGCCTGGTAGGTGTCGAAGCCGCGCTGGAGATGGCAACGAAGGGGGAAAATGTTTCTGCGCGCCGCGCCAGGGAAATCGGGCTGATCGATCGCCTCGCCAACGAAGACAGTCTGGCGGAGGATGCAATCACCTTTGCAAAGGAAGTCGCCAATATCCGGCCGATTCCCCGCACAAGCGAAAAGAAGGTTGCCGCCGAGCCAGGCATTTTCGAGGCTTTCCGGAAAGCCAATGCCAGGAAGTTCAGGGGCTTTGAAGCGCCAGAAGAGATCATTCAGTGCATCGAAGCGGCGACCCGGCTTCCGTTCGACGAAGGTCTGGCGGTAGAGCGTCAGACCTTCATGAAGCTGCTTTTCAGCAGCCAGTCGGCAGCGCAGCGGCATATCTTTTTTGCGCAACGCAAGGCAGCCAGGATCGAAGGCTTGGCGGAGGGCATCGCGCTCCGCGACATCAGGAAAGTCGGCGTCATCGGGGCGGGCACCATGGGTGGCGGCATTTCGATGAATTTCCTTTCAGCGGGAATTCCGGTGACGATCGTCGAGCAGCAGGCCGAGGCGCTGGAGCGCGGCGTGGGCGTGATCCGGAAGAATTATGAGGCGTCGGCCGCCAAGGGGCGCCTGACCCCGGATCAGGTTGAACAGGCCATGGGCCCTTTGACGCCGACCCTGGCCATAGAGGATGTGTCGGACTGCGACCTGGTGATCGAGGCTGTGTTCGAAAATATGGACGTAAAGCAGGATGTCTTTCGCAAGCTGGACGCGATTGCGAAACCGGGCGCGATCCTGGCATCGAACACCAGCTATCTCAGTATCGACGAGATCGCTGCCGTTACCGGCCGGCCCGGCGACGTGCTGGGGCTTCATTTCTTCTCGCCCGCCAATGTGATGAAATTGCTGGAGATCGTGCGCGGCGACAAGACCGCCGACGATGTGCTCGCAACCGCCATGGCGGTGTCGAAAAAGATCAAAAAGGTCGCCGTCATAGCGGGCGTCTGCCATGGTTTCATCGGCAATCGCATGCTGATGCCGCGCCAGCTGGAGGCCGAAAAGCTGTTGATCGAGGGTGCGACGCCGGAGCAGGTGGACCGGGTGCATGTCGATTTCGGTATGCCTATGGGGCCGTTCCAGATGGTGGACCTCGCTGGAACCGATATTGGCTGGCATCGCGATCCCGGCCGCATCGACAATATCCGCGATGCGCTCTGTGCCGAGGGACGCCTGGGCCAGAAGAAACAGGCGGGATTTTACGACTATGACGATAAACGAAACCCCAGCCCGTCCCAACGCGTCGCGGAGATTATCGAGACGTTCCGGGCAAAGGCCAACGTCACTGCTCGCACGGTATCCGACGCGGAAATCATCGAACGGACGCTTTATCCGATCGTCAACGAAGGCGCCTTGATCCTCGAGGAAGGCATCGCCCAGCGTGCATCTGATATCGATGTGGTATGGGTGTTCGGATATGGCTGGCCGGTCTATCGGGGTGGACCGATGTTCTGGTGCGATCTGGAAGGCGCAAAGAAGATTGTGGTGGGACTGGAAAAGCATATGGACAAATTTGGGCCGCACTTTCGCCTCTCTGCCCTGTTGAAGGAGAAGGCGGATTCCGGAGGTCGATTCCACGGATAGGCGGCGTGCGGAGGGGAAGAAACAATGAATGACGTTCCGGCCACGGCCCATCCGACGCCGGAAGCGATGATCGCGGATCTGACGGAACTGCTGGACGTTGAAGCACTCGACCGGGATCTTTATCGCGGTCCCCGGAAGAAAGGCGGGGTCGGGCGGATATTCGGCGGCCAGGTCATTGGGCAGGCGCTGATGGCTGCCATCCGATCCATCGAGGATGGCAAAATTCCGCACAGCCTGCACGCCTATTTCATGCGGCCGGGTGATGAAGACCTGCCGATCATCTTTCGGGTGGAGCGGGACTTTGATGGCGGCAGCTTTGCCAATCGGCGGGTCATCGCCATGCAAAAAGGCCAGGCTATCCTGAACTTCACCGCCTCTTTCCAGAAGACCGAGGAAGGTTTGGCGCATATGTCTGCGATGCCGGACGTGCGGCCGCCGGAAGAATTGCCATCGACGGTTGATTACGCCCGGAACCATGGCGATTTGCTGTCGGCGCAAGTACGCAGTTTTCTGCTTCGTCCCGGTGCGATTGAGCTTCGGCCCGTCAAGGAGCCGATTTTTCTGACGCAGCGCAAGACCGATCCCGTTAATCAATGCTGGTTCAGAGCGGTCGCCCCGGTGCGCGACGATCCGCGCCTGCATCAGGTCATGCTGGCTTATGCGTCGGACATGGTGCTGCTCGGCACCTCTCTATTGCCGCACGGCCTGCATTTCCTGATGGGCAAGATGCAGACGGCTAGCCTGGACCATGCGCTTTGGCTTCATGAGGATTTCCGGATCGATGACTGGCTGCTCTATTCGACCGACAGTCCATGGGCCGGCCACGGCCGGGGTTTCACGCGCGGATCGATCTTCACACGGCAGGGCAAGCTCATCGCCAGCGTGGCGCAAGAGGGGCTGATCCGGCAGCGCGGTTAGAGTTTTCGAACTGGTTTGAATTCCCGTTCGTGTCGAGCGAAGTCGAGACACGCTGAACCAAGCCAACGTCCCTCGACTTCGCTCGGGACGAACGGCCCAATGAGTTCGACACAAACTCTGAGTTCTGCCTCAGGACGTTTCCGCCAGCTCCGCCGCCGCCGTCGAGATGCCGAGGCGCGGGAGGGCGATGGAGCGTTTCCCGGCGAAATCGATGCGCGTGACGATGATCCCCTGCGTCTCGATATAGGCGAGCAGCCGGCGCACGCGGCCCGGCGAACGGGTGCCATAGCTTTCCGCCAGCATATCGTCGGGCGGGCAGGGCGCGCCGTCCAGCGCCGCCCTGGCAATCAGCAGGAAGGGGGCAAGCATGTCTTCGGGAAGGTCCCCCGCCATCGCCAGCACAGGGTGAAGCCGCTCCTCCCGCGCATCGAAAAAGCCAGCGCGGGCCATGGCCATGCGGCGGCGGAACTCTGCAAGCTCCAGGCTCGCGCCGTTGAGGCGATGCATGCGGCAACGGACCTGAAAATCCTGAAACAGCACGGCGGGCGGCCGATAGGCGCAGTCGGGATCCGCGGCCATTTCCCTGAACACCGCGACGATGATCGCTTCCCGCTCGTCCCCGTCGGGCGGAGGCGGGCCGGAAGCATCGCTGGCCGGCTGGCTTAGATCGGGGCCGGAAATGGTGCGGATGAGGTCGTCTGCGGTAACGGATGCCGGTTTCGGCTCGGGTGGAGGCGGCGGTTCGTCGCGGGAGGGCGCGAAGAGCAGGCCCTGCAGGCTTTCCGGCTCGTTGGAGGGGAGGGGCAGCAGCGAGTGGCTGCCGCTGCGCGCCGCCGTCTCCACCGGACCGATCTTTACTGCGACGGGCCTGCGGGCAATGGCGGGGCCAAGCGCAAGGAAACGGCCGCGTTCCAGATCGCGAATGGTTTCCGCCTGCCGCCGCTCCATGCCCAGAAGGTCGGCGGCGCGGGCCATGTCGATGTCGAGGAAGGTGCGGCCCATCAGGAAGTTGGAGGCTTCGGCCGCGACATTCTTCGCGAGCTTTGCCAGCCGCTGCGTCGCGATCACGCCCGCAAGGCCTCGCTTACGGCCACGGCACATGAGGTTGGTCATTGCGCCGAGCGACGCGCGGCGGACCTCGTCGGAGACCTCTCCAGCGGCGACCGGCGCGAACATCTGCGCCTCATCGACGACGACAAGGGCCGGAAACCAATGGTCGCGGGGGGCGTCGAACAGGGCCGAGAGGAAGGCCGCCGCGCAACGCATCTGCGCTTCCAGTTCCAGCGATTCCAGATTCAGCACCACCGAGGCGCGATGTTCGCGGATGCGCGATGCGATGCGGCCAATCTCCCGCTCATTATAATCGCCCGCCTCGACCACCGAATGGCCGAACACCTCCGCGAGGGTCACGAAATCACCCTCCGGATCGATCACCACCTGCTGCACCATCTTCGCGCTGCCCTCCAGCAGGCGGCGCAGCAGATGCGACTTTCCCGACCCCGAATTGCCTTGCACCAGCAACCGGGTGGCCAGCAGTTCCTCTATGTCCATGAGCACAGGTTGCCCCGCGCCGTCGGTCCCCATTTCGATTCTGACAGTCACGCACCGTCTTTGGACGATGGGGCGGGGCGGGGGCAAGGGGTTATGCGGAAAGTCTGGTCCCCGGTGTCAGAACGTCTTGATCAGCGCGAGAGAGAACTGTCCATAATCATAGATGCCGGTCGGAAGCGGCGTGTTGCTGTACTGTGCGCTGCCCTTCACAGACCAGCCATGATTGGCGGGACTCGAAACCTCCACGGCGGCAAAGCGCGATGATTGCCAATCGCTGTTGACGTCACGCTGGCCACCATAGCCTCCGGCGATCATATATCGCCATCCGCCCGAATAACGGCGCATCTGGAGAACGGGGAGGACCTGCACATACCAGCTGGGGGAATAATAATCATATTCGCGCGGATGCGTGCTGTGATAATAGCGTCCGCGCAGCTGAAAACTCAAACCCCATTCCGGCTTGATGGAATGCGTATAGGTGCCTCGGGCATGCAGGCGCACATTCTTGCCCGTAAATTCCTGTACCCCGCCGACCAGCGTAAAATTGTTTCTGTCATTGACGGGCAGGTCAACCGCTCCGCCGACGAAGGTGTAATAAATGCCCTTGTCCACACCCAGCGGCGTTTCGACAATGTCGCGTTCGACAAAATATTCCTGCCGCACGGTGGCATTATTATGCAGGGTCGCCGCGCCCAGAATGGTGTGCCCATCGGTCCCGATCCGGGTATTCCAATTCCAGTCCTTGCCCTTGTCGGCATAACGGATAAAGCCTCGTTCGTGCTTTCGGACCTTCTGCCCCAGGGGCTTGTACCAGGCCTGTTCAAAGCGAACGCCCCAATATTGCTCCTCGCCGCGATAATTCCCATCCAGATTGATCCCCGCCCGATAAACATCGGTGTGATCCGCGTCGGTCGATATGAAGATGTCCGTGCCGACGGCATGCTGAAGGCCGTTTCCGGTCTCGGTTGCGGCAATATCCTGGGCCATGGCGGGGACACCGGACAGGGCAATCAGGCTCGCAAGAATTGAAATGGCAACCCTTTTCATTTCGTGTCCCAAGCCTTCCTCATGCCCATTAATTCAACAACATATCCCCATACGCACACTGGCTGCATGAGCAGGCTGTAAGCAAGAGAATAGAACAGAAAACCGCCTATGTTCCGGCGCACTTTGAGATCTTGTCGGTAAAAAACGTCCTTTTGAATCCGGAATATGACGGTATTCCAAAGAGCGGAGAGCGGCAGAACCGCGAGCGTCAGTGGTCCGGCGATGTAGAAATAGCCAAACATCGCCAGGATCAGCCCCGGAATGAAGACAAAGGTATAGACAAGGTCGAGTGGCAGGAAGAGGACGTTCCACCAGAAGAACAGTGTCATCATCCGCTTTTTGAAAAGAAGCGGCCAGTATAGTTTGAACGCTTCCATCAAGCCACGCGACCAGCGCTTTCTTTGCAGCGCGAACTGGCGCATCTTCTCCGGAACATTGGTGAAGGCAAGAGCATTGGCCGCATAACCGATGCGATAGCCACGAGCCAGAAGAGCCCATGAGACAACAATGTCCTCACCGACGGATTCCGGCCATCCGCCCACTTCTTCGAGCGATTGGCGCCGGTAGAGCGAAAAGGCGCCCTGAGCGACCAGCGTGCCATGGTACATGCCCTGCATACGCTTTACCGCAGCGATGCCGTGAAAATAGTCCCATTCCTGCGCACGGGTGAGCAGGTTGATCCGCGAATTGCGAACCATCACGGCGCCGGCAATGGCTTCCGTGCCCGCGGGATCGGACAGCATCCGGCGGACAATATTGGTCAGCCCATCGGTACGGACCCAGCAGTCGCCGTCCACCGTCGCGATCAGATCATGGCTCGCCGCGCGCAGCCCATCGTTCAGGACAGCGGATTTGCCGCGATTGCGCTTAAAATCGAGCAGCCGAATTGAAATGTTGGCCGGTACCGGCAATGTCTTCAATGTTTTCCGCACAACCGACGCGGTTTTGTCCGTCGAACCGTCGTTCAGGACGAGAATCTCCAGCGCTCCCGGATAATCCTGACGCGTAAGGCTGGTTAGGGTGTCCTTGATGGCGGATGCTTCATTATAGGCAGCGACAAGGACCGTGAGGCTGGGATAGTGCTCGATCCGCTTGAAGGGCGGTTTTCTGTCAAACAGCAGCGTCGAAATCAGAAACGCATTCATGAAGCCGGGGACATAGGCGATGAAGCCGATCGCAATGATAGCGAATGCCCACCCCGTCACAGCCGCCAGTTCATGCAGCCACCGGACGGACAGGCCGACGCTCAAGCCAGTCCATGTGATGGCTATAAGCAGGGAAAGCGTGAACTTCGTCGTCACCGAAAGATAAAATCTGCGCGACTCGGTATCGGCTAAATCGTGTGGTTCATTGGAATATTCTTGCGGCGTCGGGTTTGATGGATAGCCCTCGAATTCAGACACGGTGGCCCGATCCGACAAATTGTAATTTTCAATTCGAGGGAGGTCTTCCATCCCTGCAATAATGCTATATTTTGCCTAATAATGGCTTAATGAACAGGAGGTTATGGATAATATCATGGGAAGATCTAGACTATCCAATCCGCATGGAGGCGTTACAACAGGTCGGCATAGATTTGATGTCGTTACGGATTGAT
>CBHCMH010000059.1:0-8442 GCA_965974445.1 uncultured Rhizorhapis sp. | reverse complement strand
CTTCACCCTCACCCAGCTGCGACTAGGCAGCAAGCTGCCAAGTCTCCGCAACCCTCTCCCATCAAGGGAGAGGGGGAGTTTGAGCTGATGGCCACCCGCGCCACCCCCGGCCGCGTCAAGGGTGAGACCCTGCATGACGGCTTCCTGCGGCATCGCAACTTCCGCTGGATGAAGGCCGCGCTCATCCTCTCGTTCGTTATCATCCTCGGCTATGCCCTGATCGACGTCGAACCGCGCCATAATGGCGGAAGCTGGTATGGCTATGCGCTGGGGACCATCGGAGCATTGCTGATCCTGTGGCTGACCGTACTGGGTGTCCGCAAGCGGGCAATGACGCCGGGGCGCTGGTCGCTGAAAGCATGGACATCGGCCCATGTCTATCTGGGCCTCAGCCTCATCGTCATTGCGACGCTGCATGCGGGTTTCCAGTTCGGGTGGAATGTCCACACCCTCGCCTACGGGTTGATGATGCTGGTGATCCTGTCCGGCATGTTCGGCATCTTCGTCTACGCCACCCTGCCCGTCGCGCTCAGCAACAATCGCGAGGAAATGACACAGTCGCAAATGCTGGACGCGATCCGCGCAATCGACCGCCAGCTTCATGATGCCGCCCAGCCGCTCGTCCATGCGCAGGCGGCGCTGGTGCAGGCCTGCCTTGATGACGATCCCTTTGGCGGCGGGATCGTCCGCCGCCTGTCGGGCCGCTATCCCGGTTGCGCAACCCGGCTGGCGCAGAGCGAAATCCGCCGCGTTACCGCCCTGCGTCCCGATACCGGGGTGGATCCGCTGGAACGGGTCGACGCGCTGCTGGAGCGCAAGGAAGCGATGCTTGCCCGCTTGCGCCGGCACCTGCAACTGAAGGCGCTGCTGGAGGTGTGGCTCTATATCCATGTGCCGGTGACTTTCGCCCTGATCGCGGCGCTTTCCGCCCATATCATCAGCGTCTTTTTCTACTGGTGAGGCCATAGATGACGTTCCTCATCAGACATATTTCCACCACCGCCGACGGGCGGAAGATCGTCCGCCCGACGGAGATCGCCCGTGACAGCATCACTGTCGGGCGCGCCGCCGAAAATGGCATTCACCTACCGGATCTGGCGGTAACGCCGGAGCATGCGCGGATCGAGATCGTCGACAACCGGCGCATCACCGTCGTGGCGACCGGCGGCCTGCCGTTCGAGGTGGACGGCCGCTCGGTCCAGCGGGCGGACATCGACAGCCTGAAGGGCGCTGAGCTGCGCATCGGCGGGCATCGCCTGACGGTCGGGCAGGAAGACGGAAAGGTCACCATAGCCGTCGAGCGGGTCGAGGCGCTGTCCGAGGCGTCGGAAGACAAGGACGAGGCGCGCGCCTTCTCGCTGCGCGGCAAGCTGCCCGGCAAGCGGGTCAGCGCCTGGGGTTTTGCGATCCTGGTGCTTCTCGCCTTCCTCGCCGTGCCGATCTGGAGCTATGCCAGCTACAAGAATGTCAAGGAGCGTCCCGAGCGGTTCCACGCCGACGAGAGCTGGTCGAGCGGCCCCCTCTCCCTTGCGCACAAGTCGCTGGAGGGGGACTGCCAGGCCTGCCACACGCAGGCCTTTGTGGCGGTCCGCGACACGGCCTGTATCGCCTGTCACACGGATGTCCACGACCATGCCGACCCTGCGCGGCTGATGCAGGCCAAGGGAGAGCCGGGTATCGGCGGGGCGTTGCTCACCGGCGTGGCCGCCATGTTCAACCGGCAGGAGGGCCGCTGCGTCGATTGCCACACCGAGCATGAGGGCGCTGGGCCGATGCAGCCCACGGCCGACAAATTCTGTACCTCCTGTCATGACGGCCTCAACGCCCGCCTGACCGACGCAACGATCGAAGACGCCACAGATTTCGGCAAGGCGCACCCGCAATTCCGCCCCGCCATCATGACTGTGCCGGGCGCGCACCCCAAATTTCAGCGGATTTCGCTCGACAGGAAACCCACCGAGGACAGCGGCCTTAAATTCCCGCACAAGCTGCATCTTTCCCGCACCGGCGGCGTTGCCCGCATGGCGCAGACAATGAAGGCGGATCATGGCTTTGGCGACGCGCTGGCGTGCAAGGACTGCCACACGCCCACCGCCGATGGCGTGCGCTTCCAGCCGGTCAATATGGAAAAGGACTGCGCCATGTGCCACAGCTTGGCCTTTGAGGAGATTGGCGGCACCCTCCGCACGCTCCGTCATGGCGAGCCGGAGCAGGTGATTGCTGACTTACGCGCCTATTACCGCTCCACCGGCCCCTCCCACCCCATCGCATTGGGCGGGATGGCGCGGCGGCGGCCGGGACAATATGCGCAGGGGCAGCTTTATCACGCCTATTTCGGCGCTGCGGCGGAACGGCCTGCTCTTGCCGGTGACGCGATTCGCGCGGTATTTTCCAAGGGCGGAGCCTGTTATGACTGCCACGTCATCGCGCCGCCGCCCTCGCCAATCTCCGACAATTGGCGTGTCCTGCCGGTGCATCAAACGATGCGCTATATGCACAAGGGCTGGTTCAGCCATGATGCGCACAAGACCGAAACATGCGAAAGCTGCCACGCCGCGCCCAAATCGGACCGGGCCAGCGACTTGCTGCTGCCGGGTATCGAAACCTGCCGCACCTGCCATGGGGGACCCAAGGCGAAGGCGGATATTCCGTCGGGCTGTGCTCTATGTCACAGCTATCACGCCGATGAAGGCGCACCATGGGTAGCGAAACAGGGCGTTGCGGGCCAAAAGATAACGATGAATTTTCAACCGATGAGCGTGCAGGCTATCGATAAGCATTAGGGGAAGCCAAATTGCTGATCGCTCAGATAACCGACGTCCATCTGGGTTTTGAGCCGGATAACCCGGCCGAATTTAACCGGAAGCGGCTGGACCAGGTGCTACGCATATTGTGCGACGGGCCGAACCGCCCGGACGTGCTGCTGGCGACCGGCGACCTCGTCGATCGTGGAGACGCGGACAGTTACCGGCGGCTGGTGAACGCGCTGAGCGTCTGCCCCTTTCCGGTCTGGCCCTGCGTCGGCAATCACGACGATCGCGCCAATTTCATGCGCTATTTCCCGTCCATCCCCACCGCCGATGGCTTCATCCAATATGAAACCGACCTGGGGCCGTTGCGCCTCATCGTCCTCGATACGCTGGAGGAAGGCCGCCATGGCGGGGCTTTTTGCGACAAACGCGCGCAATGGCTGAACGACCGGCTGGCTGAACAGACGGACAAGCCCACCGTCATCGTCATGCACCATCCCCCCTTCGAAGTGGGCATAGATTGGATGAACACCCACCCGGAAGAACCCTGGGTGGGGCGTGTCTCGCAAGCCATGGCAGGCAAAGCTCAGGTGAAGGCGATCCTTTGCGGCCATCTCCACCGCCCGATTGTCGCTCCGTGGAATGGCCAGACGGTCGCGATCTGTGCATCAACGGCGCCGCAAGTGGCCCTCGATTTGCGGCCCATCGATCCCGACACCCCGGATAACCGGCCGATGATCGTCGCGGACCCACCCGCCTATGCGCTGCACTGGTGGAACGGGCGCGAACTGGTCACGCATTTCGAAACGGCGGACGACCATGTGATGCTGGCGAAATATGACGCCGGCATGCAGCCGCTGGTTCGCGGCCTGCTGTCGGAGCGGCCCGTCTGAAGCCGCCTTCCGTTCATACCGCAGAGCAGCAAAAGTCGCAGATTTCGGGCTATTCCCTTGGCCGTGGCACAGGTGTAGCATCAAGAGGCTGCGGTCGGCGCCCAAGCCCAGAGGCAGGGTGTTCGCAGGAGAGTGATGCGCCGGTGCAATTCCGGGAATCGGCCGATCGCAGCACATTTCCCGCCCCTGTTTTGCCCTGGAGCAGCCGCGACTCATCCGCCAAGCCCGCAGAAATCCAGACGATTGCAAATTTTGCAACCGCAGGAGAGTATTTCGCACTTGCGAAAGATTTTGCTGTCTCCCATATCAAAATTGCCTTTCAGGCATCCTCTCCTAAAACTTTCGGGCTGGTCCATTGGGCTGGCCTTTTTTTAACTGAGGCCAATCCTCCTCACCGGCTGCTATCAACCGCTGTTGCGCAGCGCCGTAGCAATGGCGTTGATCGACAGTTCGATGCCTTCGCGGATACGCGGATCCCCCTCGCCGGCGCGGTGGCGCTTGAGAAGTTCGATCTGCAGCAAATTCAGCGGCTCGATATAGGGCAGACGCAGGCGGATTGAATTTTCGAGGGCCAGGTTGTTCTGCAGCAGGCGCGATTGACCCGTCACGGTGAGCAGGCCCTCATGGGTCTGCCGCCAACCGTCATGAATCCGGCCGAAAATGGCCTGTCCCGCCGTCTGATCGACGACCAGGCTGGCATAATGCGCCGCAAGCGTCATGTCCGACTTCGCCAGCACCATTTCCATATTGGCCAGCGTCGCCTGAAAAAAGGGCCAGATTTGCGCCATGTCGCTAAGCAACGCCTTGTCTTCGAACGCGGCGATGGCCTGGCCGACGCCGTACCAGCCGGGAAGCATAACGCGCGCCTGCGCCCAGCTGAACACCCAGGGAATGGCACGCAGATCCTCTATCCGGTTGCTCTTCGTCCGGCTTGACGGCCGCGACCCGATCTTCAGGCCGGCGATTTCGGCGATCGGGGTCATCTGACGGAAGAATTCCCTAAACCCCTCGGTCTCATACACAAGGCTCCGATAGGCCGCAAAGGCAGTGGCCGAAAGCTGATCCATAGCCGCTGAAAAACGCACCATGTCGCGATCCGAAAGCGCCTGCGGCTCCAGGCTGGCGAGCAGCGTGGCGCTGGTCATAGCCTCCAGATTGTTGCGGGCGACATCGCATGTGCCATATTTGGCGGCGATCACCTCCCCCTGCTCGGTGATACGGATGCGGCCTTGCACCGTTCCGGGCGGCTGGGCGCGGATTGCCGCGAAGGATGAGCCCCCGCCCCGGCCCACGGCCCCGCCGCGCCCGTGGAACAACTGCATAGCCGTCCCCGCACGGGCAAAGATCGGCTCCAGCGCCTTGCTCGATTGATGCAGGCCCCAGGTAGAAGTCAGATAGCCGCCATCCTTGTTGCTGTCGGAATAGCCGATCATCACTTCCTGATGCCCGCGCGCCGTCACCAGCGCATCGATTTCCGGCAGGCGGAAATAGGCCGCCATGATCTCCGGCGCGTTTTCAAGGTCCGCGACGGTTTCAAAAAGCGGCACAGCCATGATCGCCGCGTGGGGCGGCTGCCCGTCCACCGCTGCGCGCCAAAGACCGGCCTCCTTCAGCAGCAGATTGACCTCCAGCATGTCCGACACGCTTTCGGCCTTACTGATGTTGTAGGCGGTGATGCACTGCGCGCCGTAGGTGCGATGCGCCTCCGCCGCTGCCTGGATGATGGCGAGTTCCGAGGTGGTTTCTTCCGAATATTCGGCAAAGCGGCTGCCCAGCGGCCGGTTGGAGGATAATTCCTTGCGGAGCAGCGCAATGCGGGCGAATTCGTCGAGGCTGGCATAATCCGCCTCCACCCCGGCAACCTTCAGCAATTCGGCCACGACGCGCTCATGCACGTCGCTATTTTGCCGCAAGTCCAGTGTGGCAAGGTGGAAGCCGAAGGTCTCGACCGCCCGGATCAGCCGGCCAAGTTGGCCGCCGCTCGCCAATGCGCCGTCGCCCTTGGACTTCAGACCAGCGGCGACGGCAATGAGGTCGCGACGCAGATTGTCGGGCAAGGCATAAGGTTCGGCCGCCAGCGCGGAAGGACGCGGCGGCGGCGTGCCGCAGAGCGCTTCATGAGTCGCTGACAGACGCGCGTAAATGCCGGAAATCGCTCGCCTGTAGGGCTCGTCCTTGCGGCTGGGGGCATTGTCGCCGCTTTGTTCGGCCAGCAACAGCACGCTTTCGGGAACCTCGGCGATTTCGGTGGAGATGGAAAGCTCCGCCCCCAGCGCATGCAGTTCGTCCAGATAATGCACGATCGCCGCATGGCAGGCGCGGGAAAGTGCCAGTTTCAGCGAATCCGCATTGACATAGGGATTGCCGTCCCGGTCGCCGCCGATCCAGCTCCCAATCCGCAGAAAGCTGTGCGGACGCCGCCCCAGTTCCCGCTCCCACCGGGCATATAGAGCGGGCAGCACGGGGAGGAACACCTCGCGCAGATAAGTCAGCGCATTCTCCACCTCGTCCGCGACGAACAGGCGCTCACGCCGCAGGGGCCGGGTCTGCCAAAGCAATGCGATCTGCCGGTAGATTGCCTCGTCTATGCAGTCGCCAGCGTCGGTCTCGGCAAACCCGCCATCCTTCATCCGCATCAGTTCGGCGATGCGGTTCTTGTGGTCGATCATGCTCTTGCGCCGCACCTCGGTCGGATGGGCGGTCAGCACCGGCACGATCAGCGCGCGATCGAGCAGTTCCATCACCTGATCGGCGCCAATCCCATGAGCCTTGAGCTGTTTCAACGCGGAAACAACGTCCGCCCCCGGCTCCGCCGTCACGCCCTGGCGGTCCTCGGCCAGATTGGCGAGCATCGAAAACAGCATGAAACCGCGGACGAAATTCAGCGTGTCATCCAGGCTGAGCGCATCCAGGCCCGGATCGACCAGATCGGCCCCCGCAACGCCCCGCGCACGGTCCACCGAGGAAGATCGGATATATTCCGTCTGCCGGTAAAGCTTGTCGCCGCCATAGGCTCGGATAACGTCGCCCAGCAAGCGGCCGAGAAAGCGGATGTCAGGATTCTGGGTAAGAGATGGAGTTTTCGCCATAAGCTATGCTGCACCGCAACAGTAAGAGGGTCAAGAGGAAGGGGCGTTGGCTTTGCTCCGTTCGCCCTGAGCCTGTCGAAGGGCTCTCCTTTTCTTCAGGAAGGGGCGGGCTTCGACAAGGCTCTCCTGAGCGCCCGCCCTGCGGGCAGTCGAAGGGCTCAGCCCGAGCGGGTCAAGGGGCGTCAAACCCCTCAATCCGCCTCGTCGCGTCCTTTCAGTTCGTCCCCCGTGATCGTGGCCACATGCAGCACATTGGTCGATCCCGGCGTGCCGAAGGGGACGCCGGCCACCATGATGACCTTGTCCCCCGCTTTCGCAACGCCATGCCGCAGCGCCATGCGGCGGCCCTTGGCGATCATTTCCTCGAAACTGCCGATGTCCTTGGTGCGGACGGCGTGAACGCCCCAGAGCAATCCCAATTTGCGCGCGGTGTCGAGGCGCGGCGTGAGCGTCAGGACGGGCGGCACCGGGCGTTCTCGTGAAACCCGGCGGACGGTGCTGCCCGAAGCGGTAAAGCAGATGATCGCGGTGGCCGAAACCGTTCGGGTGATGCTCTCGCTCGCTTCCGCCAGCGCGTCGGCCGTGGTCGGGTCGGGCTTGGTCTCGGTAAAGTGCAGGCGGGCGAAATAGCCCGGATCGCGCTCAACGCTGTGCGCAATGCTGTCCATCATCGTCACGGCCTCTTCCGGCCAGTCGCCCGCGGCGGTTTCAGCCGACAACATGATCGTGTCGGCTCCGTCATAAACAGCAGTCGCGACGTCGGACACCTCGGCGCGGGTTGGCGTCGGCGACTTGATCATCGATTCGAGCATCTGCGTCGCCACCACCACGGGCTTGCCTAGCCGGCGAGCGCTGGCAACGATATGCTTTTGCAGCGGCGGCACCGCCTGGGGCGGCAGTTCGACGCCCAGATCGCCGCGCGCCACCATCACGGCATCGCAAGCCTCCAATATCTCATCGAGCCGTTGGACCGCCGCGGGCTTTTCGATCTTCGCCAGCAGCGCGCCATAGCCGCCCATCAACCGCCGCGCTTCCGCCAGATCTTCCGGCCTTTGCACAAAGGACAGCGCGATCCAGACCCCCTTCGGCTGCCTGGCGAACGCACGGTCGCGGCGGTCCTTTTCGGTTAGCGCGGCCAGCGGTACCACCACGTCGGGGATATTGACGCCCTTGCGATTGGACAGCGCGCCGCCGACTTCGACGAGCGTCTCGATCCGATCAGGCGTCACCTTCTTGACGCGCAGCACCATCTTGCCGTCGTCGAGCAGCAGCCGGCTTTCGGGTTCCAGCGCGGCATAGATTTCCGGATGCGGCAGATTGACGCGCGTCGCGTCGCCGGGCGTTTCGTCGCGATCAAGCGTGAACTTCGCCCCGACCTTCAGGACAGCGACCCCATCCGCAAAAGTGCCGACGCGCAGCTTGGGACCCTGAAGATCGGCAAGGATCGTCGTGGGGCGGCCAAATTCCTTTTCCAGCGTCCGTATCGCCTCGATCCGCGCCGCGTGGTCGGCATGATCGCCATGGCTCATATTGATGCGGAATGCGTCCGCCCCGGCAAGATACAGCTTCCGGATCATCTCATGGCTGTTGCTGGACGGCCCCAGCGTCGCCAATATACGGACCTTGCGCGACCGTGGCTCAATTTTCTTCGTCAACACCTGCTCCTGCGTGTAAGTGGGCCGTCCTGTTCGGAACGACCGAATTTGAGAG
>CBHCMH010000058.1:0-8458 GCA_965974445.1 uncultured Rhizorhapis sp. | reverse complement strand
GGCGTCATGGATAGCCGCGACGCCGTGACCGTGGCGGGGCTGCCGCTGGCCGAGGCGTTTTTCCGTGTGCTTGATCCCGATGTGGAGATCGAGATGCTGGTCAGGGATGGCGACTCCGTTCCCGCCGGGACGGACCTGATGCGCCTCACCGGTAAGGCGCGGGCCATGCTGACGGCCGAGCGGTCGGCGCTCAACACGGTGCAGCATCTGACCGGCATCGCCACCATGACCCGCCAATATGTGGACCGGATCGCGGGCACGGGCGCGACGTTGCTTGATACGCGCAAGACCATTCCGGGGCTTCGCGTGCTGGAAAAATATGCAACGCGCATGGGCGGGGCGACCAATCATCGCATGGGCCTGTGGGACGCGGCGATGATCAAGGATAATCATGTCGCGGTCGCTGGTTCCGTGGGTGAAGCGGTCCGCCGGGCCGTTGCGGCGGGGATCGAGCGGATCATCGTGGAGGTTGACCGGGTGGACCAGATCGAACCGGCGCTGGCCGCGGGAGCCACGCATTTGCTGCTTGATAATATGGGCCCGGCAACGCTGCGTGGCGCGGTGACTTTGGTTGGCGGGCGGGTGCCGACCGAGGCGTCGGGCGGCGTGCGGCTGGATACCATCAGGGCCATTGCGGAAACCGGCGTCACCTATATCAGTGTCGGGCGGCTGACCCAGTCAGCACCCGCCGCCGACATCGGGCTGGATTTCGCGAGCGCCTGAATAGCTGGCCCTACCCCTCGATAATCACGCTCGCCGGGTGATGTTTGTCGAGATGCTTGCGGATCAACCGCAAATTCCGGCTGTTGGATTTGAAGACCAGGTCGAAGGCATCGCCGGCAAAGGGAATGGCCCCCAGCGCGGTGTCGATGCCAAGGTTGAGCGTCATGCGCGCAAGTTGAAACTTCGACATGCCCAGGTTTCGCGCCTCCCACACGATCCAGGCGCCCAGAGCCGCCGTCACGATGTCGCCGACCACGGGCACCAGGCCGACGATGCCGTCCAGCCCGACCCGCCGCCGCGTGCCGGGAATGGTGAATATCCCTTCGAGCAGCGCCTCCATGGCTTCGATTCTGGTCCGCACCGACGCCGGATCGCGGCCCATTCCAGGCATCTGGCGGGCAAATTCGTTGAACTGATTCTGTGACATGCGCATGAACTGCTCCTTGAGAGCCCTATCTGGGTTCGACGAGCAGATGGTTCAATGGATGCCGTCCGCGGGGGCTTGGCTGAAAGCCGCGTAACCGCCGCGAGACGAGGGACCAGCGAATGGGAGCGGCCAGCGGGATATAGCCGCCATGGGACAGCATCAACGCTTCCGCCTCAATGATCTTCCGGGACAATTCGACCAGATTTTGCGCCTGTTGCGCCTCCCGGAATCGATCCGTGGCTTCCGCGCTGCAGGAAATGTCATAGGCGCAACTGATCCGCCCGATATACCAGAGGGGGCTGTCATAGGCGGCCACCTCGTCGATCAGCGTCAGATCGGCGTCGGCATCCGGCGCAACCCGGACAGTCGGCACGCCAATGCGCGCGAAATCCGACGTGATGATACCGTACAGCAGATTGCTTCCCGGTCCGGGGGGCAATGCGATCCTCAAGGGTGCGATATTTCCGTTGCGCGCCTTCCAGCCGGAAATCACCACTTTGGCATAATCGCGGCGCTCCTGAATGCTGAGTTCGCTCCAGCGTGGCAAAAGCGGCGGTCTTGGCAGATCCATCTGCCCCGGAAGGATCGAGCCGGTCACGACCCAGCCCGCCAGCGAGAAGATGGCGGGCAGGCGTTCGCGTTCGATGGCCATGGACAGCGCTTCCCGATTGGCGGCATCGCCCAGAAAGCCTTCCCTCCGCATGATCGCGAGCCCGAACAGTCCTTGCACGGGATCTACCCGGATCGCCCGGTTCTCGACCTCGGCGAAGTTGAGCAGGGGGAGGTCGGCATAGCGGCCGCCCAGCACCAGCGCGGCCTTGCCTTCGCGGAACCGGACGATCGCCATTCCCATTCGCTCGGCGCGCAACACCCTGTTGGCGCTGCGGGGCGCCTTGGCCGTCTCGCCTTCGCCATTGGCGTCAAGGGCGGGCGTCAGCATCCAGGCCTTGCCGCGTCGATCCCTGCGATAGGGGCCAGCGCCGCCATTTTTTCCCGTGATGCCCATCTGCGGTTGCGCCAATATCTGCAGAAAGTTGGGCCGGGGCGCGGACAGGCGGATTTCAATGACTTCGCCTGTCATGGACAGAATTTCGACAACGGATTCCAGGTCTGTTCGCAGGATGGAGCGGGCGTTTGCCTTGACCCGCGCGGAAAGGATGCGCGCCACTTCTTGCGACGTTATCCTTTCGCCATCCGGCCATTTGGCATTGCGAAGGCGAAAAATATAGCTTTTGCCGTCATCCTCCACGATCCAGCGCTGGGCGAGGGCGGGTTCGATTTCCCCGCGCGCATTGAAGGAGACCAGCCCTTGAGCGGTCGCTTCCATCATCAGCTTGGCGGCGGGGCCAGGAAGATGCTCTAGCGGCTCCGCCAGATCGTCAGGCCGTCCGGCGATGCTGACGACGACCGGCCCCCTGTCTTCGTCATCCGAACAGCTGCCAAGCGTCAGCGCTCCGGCAAGCGCCAGGCCAATCACCGCAAGACGTGGGAAAAATCGCATCAGATTCCCTGCTGTAATCGTAGGGTATAGCTTGGGTGTATATTGCCTGGATTGTTCCGCCAACCCGCTATTCGCGATGAAACAAGTGATCGGCTGACATAAAAATAGAGCGGCAAAATGGGTGTGTCGTCCACCAGCAGCTTTTCCGCCACACGCATTCTGGCGGCGCGCGCCTGGGGGTTGGCTTCCGCCATGGCCCCGTCGAGCGCAGCGTCAAAGGCGCGGCTGGAATAGCCGGAGTAATTGGCGTTCCCGGCGTCCGACCGGTGAACGGCGAGCAAATTCTCGCTCGCCGGAAGGTCCGCGATCCAGCCTGATCGCGCCAGCGTGAAGTCTCCGGCGCGCAGGGCGGCGAAATGCAATGCGGCCTCGCTGTTGAGCAGGCGCGCCTCTACGCCCAGCGGCTTCCACATCGCGGCAAGGGCGACCGCGACGCGCCGGTGATCGGTGTCGCTATTGAAGCGGATTTCAAATTGCAGCGGCCGGTCTGGGCCATAGCCCGCCTGAGCCAGAAGCCGCCGCGCCGCCGCCGTCCGCTTTGCCTTGGGCCAGTCCGCCCAGGCCGACCGGAAGGGCGAAAGGCCTTCCATAGCGGGCGGAATCACACCCCAGGCGGGCGGATTTCCGATGTCGAGCAGCGGTCCCGCGATCCACTCCCGGTCGACCGCCATGCTCAGCGCGCGCCGCACGCGCACATCGTCAAAGGGCGGTTTGCGTGTATTGAACGCGAAATAATAGACCCCGTCATATGCCGCCACATGCGTCGCGTGCGGGAAATGGCGTCGCAGCCAGGCATGACGGCTTGCCGGAAAGTCGCTGGTCGTGTCGGCCGCGCCTGCGCGGAACTGGCGAAGTGCTGTCAGGCTGTCATCGACAGGCATCCAGTCGATGCAGGGGACATGAGGCTGCCCATCATGCCAGGCCGGGTTGGCGGTCAGCCTGATCCGCTCGTTCAGCTTCCATTCCGTCAAGCGGTAGGGACCGCTGGCCACCATCGGCCGGTCCGCCGTCCACCGATCCCCCGCCAGCTTGATCCGGTGCAGCGGCAGGGCCGCCATGGCGGGGTGGGCGAGCAAGGCGGGAAGGGCAGGGAAGGGCAGGCGAAGCCGTACCCGAACCTCCAGGGCACTTGCCGCCGCTATGTCGTCGATCATGCCGAACAACGCGCGGTGAGGGCAGGCGGTTTCCTGCGCATTCAGGCGGTCGAACAGTGCGGCGAAGATATCCGCTTGAATTGGTTTCCCGTCCGAAAAGCGAAGGTCCGGCCGCAGGGTGAAGCGCCATTCCAGTCCGTCGCTGCTGACTGCCCATTCTCGCGCCAAACCGGGCACGGCCTTGCCCGCGCCATCGAAGCGCGTCAGCCCCTCGAACTGGTCGGCCGCGATGCGCAAGGATACAAGGTCGGAATATTTCTGCGGGTCCAGCCCCTTTGCTTCCGCATCGGCGAGCCGCACGATCCTGTCCGGCGGAAGGCCGGTCTGGTCCTGCCGGCCGCAACCGCCAGCGCACAGCGTCAGACATGAAAATATCAGGGGAAGCAGGCGGCGAGGAACCATCACGCCACCGTAGCGGCTGCCCGAACCCAACGCCATGTATTTGAATGCTTACCCTTCGCCAGTCCCCCCTGCAGGCAGAAGGGGGTCGGGGCATCACTCGCCGTTACGCGGCTTTCCGCAGCTCTAGTTCCATCCGCCCCCAGATCTCCACTAGAGCGGAGGTGAGGTCGCGCATCATGTCCTCGCTGTGTGAAGGGCCGGGGGTGAAGCGCAGGCGCTCGGTCCCGCGCGGAACGGTGGGAAAATTGATGGGCTGTACATAGACGCCATATTCGGCGAGCAATATGTCGCTGATCCGCTTCGCTTTTACCGGATCGCCGACCATCAGCGGAACGATATGCGTCGTGGACGGCATGACCGGCAGGCCCGCCCCGGCGAACAGGTCCTTCAGCGTCTGCGCGGCGGCCTGCTGTCCCTCGCGCTCGACGCTCGATTCCTTCAGGTGCCGCACGCTGGCCAGCACGCCCGCCACCAGTACGGGGGCGAGGCTGGTCGTGAAGATGAAGCCGGGCGCATAGGAGCGGATGACGTCGATGATCATCCGGTCGGTGGCGATATAGCCGCCCATCACGCCGAACGCCTTGCCCAGCGTGCCTTCGATGATGGTGACGCGGTGTGCCACGTCGTCCCGTTCGGAAATGCCGCCGCCACGCTTGCCGTACATGCCAACCGCGTGCACTTCGTCGAGATAGGTGAGGGCGTTGAACTCGTCGGCCAGGTCGCAGAGCGCCGCGATCGGCGCCACGTCACCGTCCATCGAATAGACCGATTCGAAGGCGATCAGCTTGGGCGCATCCGGATCCGCGGCCTCCAGCAACTCGCGCAGATGCGCGACGTCATTATGGCGAAACACCTGCTTCTCGCAGCCGGAATTGCGGATGCCCGCGATCATCGAGGCGTGGTTCAATTCATCGGAAAAGATGATGCAGCCGGGCAGGATTTTCGCCAGCGTGGAAAGCGTCGCGTCGTTGGAGACGTAGCCGCTTGTGAAGAGCAGCGCGCCTTCCTTGCCATGCAGATCGGCCAGTTCGGCTTCCAGATCGACATGATAATGCGTGTTCCCGCCGATATTGCGGGTGCCCCCCGATCCAGCGCCGACGTCGTGCAGCGCCTCTTCCATCGCGGCGATCACCTTGGGATGCTGACCCATGGCGAGATAATCGTTGGAGCACCAGACCGTAATCGGCTTCGGGCCGTTATGGCCGGCAAAGCAGCGAGCATTGGGAAATGCGCCCTTGTTGCGCAGGATGTCGATGAAGACGCGATAGCGGCCCTCGCCATGCAGGCGGTCGATCGCCTGCGAAAAAACATGCTTGTAATTCACCTGATGTCCCGCCCGCAGTCCTTGCCCAATGCCATATGCACACCCAACATTTGCGCCAATACAGGCTTAAGACCGTTTTTTCCAGCGATAACGGTTCTCAATGAATAGGTAATTTCCACTTACAGTGATTGAAACAAGCGGCAGAGTGGAAAGCCAGGGATAAAATCTTGTCTGCCCTACAATCCCGCAATCTCATGCAAGCCAAAGCTGGCCAAAGCCGGCCTCAGCGCATCGATGTCGGGACCCAGCCGGGTAAATACCGCAACGCCTGACCCAGCCGCCGCTGGCCATTCCTGCCCCTTCGTCAGGAACGCGATCCGCCGGGCGATGCCGTCGCCGCCATGCATGAAGGTCAGCGTCCGGGGGCTGGCGGCGGCAAGGTCGTCTTCCACCAGCGGAAAATGCGTGCAGGCGAGGACCACAATGTCCATCCGGTCGCCACCCTCCTGCGAGAACAGGCCGCCCAAGGCGCGGGCCGGGATGGAGGCATCCACTGGCGATCCGCGCAGTTTCGCCTCGGCATAGTCCACCAGTTCCGGGCTGCCGTGGCGCAGCACCGTGCAATCCGCGCCGAATTCCTGGGCAAGCCGGTCGACATAGGCCTGCCGCACCGTGGCCTGCGTGCCAAGGATGCCGATGACACGGCTTTTCGATCCGAGCGCGGCCGGTTTCACCGCTGGCACGGTGCCGACAACCGGAATCTCGAGCGCCGTGCGAATGACGTTCAGGGCGATGGTCGAGGCCGTATTGCAGGCGATCACGGCGAGACGGGGCCGGTAGCGTTCCACCAGCCGCCCCAGCAGCACGGGAACCCGAGCCGAAATCTCCGCCTCGCTTTTCGTGCCATAGGGGTAAAAGGCGGAGTCAGCGGCATAGACCACCGGCGCGCGCGGCAGCAGCTCTCGCGTGGGGGCAAGGATCGAAAGTCCCCCGACACCTGAATCGAAAAAGAGAATGGGGGCGTTTTTTGACATGGTCCTTCTTTAGCGTGGGCGTGAACGTTGTCGAAACAGTTTTGACCACTTGCTGGCCGATTGCGAGCCAGTTATTCCGGATTAGGTACAGCCGGGTAATTGCGGCGGACGGTCAATCCGCTATATTCGGCGGTCCAGGGGGCGGAAGGCGACGTTCATGAACAATGTGTGGCTCGCGCCTTCAGCGGCGCTCGTGCTTGGCTATCTGCTGGGTTCCATACCGTTCGGGCTATTGCTCGCCAAAGCCTTTGGCGCAGGCGATTTGCGCAAGATCGGGTCCGGCAACATCGGCGCGACCAATGTGCTGCGGACCGGCAAGAAGGGGATCGCGGCCGCGACCCTGATCCTTGACGTCGCCAAGGGCGCGGTGGCCGTCCTGATCGGCCTCATGCTGGCCGACAATGGCGGCATACTCGCGGCAATCGGGGCCTTTTTCGGCCACTGCTATCCCATCTGGCTGCGCTTTCAGGGCGGGAAGGGTGTTGCCACCTATCTGGGTATCGCCCTGGCCTTGTACTGGCCGAGCGGCCTGATCTATGCTGCCGTGTGGCTGACTGCATTTGCGATGCTGCGTTATTCTTCGGTGGGCGGCATGCTCGCGGCCATTTCCGTGCCTGTCAGCGCCGCAGCGCTTGGCAGGTTCGAACTGGTGCCGCTATTCCTCCTGCTGACCGTGCTTGTTCTCTGGAAGCATCGGAGCAACATCATGCGGCTGCTGACCGGTACAGAGCCCAGGGTCGGCAATTCGCGTGAGGCCTGATCCAGCGTGACAACAGACGATTTCGACGCGCGGGACCAGCTTGCCCGGCTGCAACTCATCCGTTCGGCCAATATCGGGCCGGTCACCTATTTTCAGCTCATTGCGCGCTTCGGCTCTGCGCAGGCGGCGCTGCAGGCCATTCCCGACCTTGCCGCGCGCGGTGGCGGGCGGCCGCCACGGCTCGCCAGCCTGGGCGACATCGAGCGGGAGGTTGACCGGGTCCGGACGCTTGGCGCGCGCTATCTGTTCCTGGGGCAGCGGGACTATCCCGCGCTTCTGGCGGAAATGGACAGCGCGCCGCCCGCCCTGATTTACCGGGGGCGTCTGGAGCTGGCGCAGCGGCCGATGATCGCCCTGGTGGGCGCGCGCAACGCATCGGCCGCCGCCTGCCGCTTTGCCCGTGGACTGGCGCAGGATCTGGGGCGGACAGGGGCCAGCGTCGTGTCCGGCCTGGCCCGGGGCATAGACACCGCGGCGCATGAGGGATCGCTGGCAAGCGGTACCATCGCGGTGATCGCAAGCGGGATCGACATCGCCTTCCCGCCCGAGAACGCCGCATTGCAGGAACGCATCGCGCGGGAGGGGCTGTTGCTCGCCGAGCAGCCGCCCGGTACGCAGCCGCTGGCGCGTCATTTCCCTTCGCGCAATCGCATTATCGCTGGTCTGTCGGCGGGAACGGTGGTGGTGGAAGCCGCGCCACGCTCCGGCTCGCTCATCACCGCGCGGCTGGCGGCGGAAGCGGGCAGGGAGGTGATGGCTGTCCCCGGCTCTCCGCTCGATCCCCGTGCGCAAGGCTGCAATGGGCTGATCCGCGAGGGCGCGACACTGATCCAGAATGCCGCCGACGTGATGGAGGCCATCGGCCCCATCGACGCCCGGCTGGTCCGGCAGGATCGGTCCTTCTTCGCGCATGAACCGGCTGCCAATGATGCCAGCGAGCGGGAACGGCGGGATGTGGCGGGGCTGCTCAGCCTGACGCCCGTACCGGTCGATGAGATTATCCGCCAATGCGGCCTTCCCCCGGCGATCGTCCAGACGGTGCTGCTGGAACTGGAGCTTGCCGGGCGGCTGGAACGGCATGCGGGGGGTAAGGTTTCGTTGGTTTTCTAATCGAGCCGTCACCCTGAACTTGTTTCAGGGTCCATAAGCTCAACGATAGAGGCTCTATCGTTCCTCCCTATGGATGCTGAAAC
>CBHCMH010000057.1:0-8494 GCA_965974445.1 uncultured Rhizorhapis sp. | reverse complement strand
ACCGCTCGCAGATGCGCGCCGCCGACGCCTTTGCCCGCAACCGCCGCAGCGGGCCCTCCGCGGCCGCGGCGGCCGACCGCGACACCCAGCAAAAACAGATCGCCGCCTTCCTGCGCGCCGGCCATGGCTTCGATTTGGCCCGGCGGTTCGTGCAGGCACAGCCAGGGGAGATGGTGGAGGAGTAGGGTAATGTGGGTGGCGTTGCGGATAATTATGGGTCGGAGCGGATATAGCTCCTCCCCGGCACGGGGAGGGGGACCGCGACGCGCAGCGGCGTGGTGGAGGGGGTTCGCCCCACGATGCTGCGCCAGGAGGATGGCCCCCTCCACCATGCTTCGCATGGTCCCCCTCCCCGTGCCGGGGAGGATTTAATAGCCGCTGCCTACCCTCATCGATCATCCCGACAAAAAGAACCCGACGGTCCTTGAGAGCCGCCGGGTCCAATTCAGGCTAAGCTGGGAGCCTGCCTATTTCTTTTCAGGCGCGATCGAGATGCGGACGGTTTCGCCCGACTGCCCCGGAAAATTGGTGAACATCGCCTCGATCAGGTTGGGCACCAGATAGGTCAGCTTGTTGCTGCTCGATTGCGCCTCGGCGGTGCCCTCGAACAGCCGCTTGCCGTCCGACGCGCGGTCGATCTTCATGGTGAGGTCGCTGGTGTAGACCGTATAGCTGTCGATGTCCGAAAAATGCGGGCCGAAGAGGAACGGGTCGTGGAAGCCGTAAATATACCGCCGCCGGCCATAAAAGCCGTAAGGCCCGTAGAAAAAAGGATCGCGGTAGAAACCACTGCTCCGAATCTTTTCCCGGCCATTATCGACGTCATAATCCACGCGCACGACCAGGCTTGCCGAAGCGGGGTCGCTCGCCCGGACGTAGCCGAACTCCGAGAACTTTCCCGCCACCATGTCGGCATAGCGGGAGAATTCCAGTCCGCCCGACAGTGCGGGATCGTCGGCGACGACGGCGAAGGTCTGTCCCTGCGGAGCGGGCATCTGCTGGAAGCGCGCCACGTCCGCCCGGAACGGCGACGCACAGCCCGACAGGGCGATGAGGGCCGCGGCGGGGGCCGCTATCAAACTGATTTTCCTGGAAAGGTTCATGACGCGCAATCCTCTTCGGGGGGCGGATCCCGATTCCTATGTGGGCGTCAGGTTAGAAAATGGCAACTGAACAAAAGTTGAACGGATGGAAGACAGGCCGTGGCCGGGCAGCGGTGGACAGTTGCCCGCCGCCGGATGTCAGGCCATCAGGCCCAGCGCATCATATGCTTTTGCCAGCGTCGGCGCGGCCGCGGCGCGCGCTTTTTCAGCGCCGCGATGGAGTATGGCGTCCAGCTGGGCGCTGTCCGTCTTCAACTCCTCGAAGCGCTGGCGGATGGGGCGCAGCGTTTCCACCAGCAGGTCGGCGAGCGCCGGTTTGAACGCGCCAAAGCCCTTGCCCGCAAATTCCAGGCACACAGCGTCAGCGCTCATGCCGGTGAGCGCGGCATAGATGCCGACGAGATTCGCGGCCTCGGCGCGGCCCTCAAGCGCTTGCGAATTATCCGGCAGCGGTTCGGGATCGGTCTTCGCCTTGCGGATTTTCTGCGCGATGGCGTCGTCATCGTCGGCCAGGTTCACGCGGCTCATATCCGACGGATCGGATTTGGACATCTTCGCCGTGCCGTCGCGCAGCGACATGATGCGTGCCGTTTCCTTGGGGATGATCGGATCGGGCAGGGTGAAAACCTCCACCCCGAAATCGGTGTTGAACTTGGCGGCGATGTCGCGGGCCAGTTCCAGATGCTGCTTCTGATCCTCGCCCACCGGGACATGCGTCGCCTGATAGAGCAGCACGTCGGCCGCCTGCAGCACGGGATAGACGAACAGGCCAACGCTCGCGCCCTCGCGATGCTTGCCCGCCTTGTCCTTGAACTGGGTCATGCGGCTCAGCCAGCCCATGCGGGCAGTGCCGTTCAGCAGCCAGGCCAGTTCGGCATGGGCGGGCACGCGGGCCTGATTGAACAGGACCGAGCGGTCCGGATCGATGCCCGCCGCGATCAGGGCAGCGGCCATTTCGCGCACGTTGCGGATGCGCTGCTCGCGTGTTTCATGCACGGTGATGCTGTGCAGGTCGGCCAGGAAGAAGAAGCACTGGCTGCCGCTGTCCATTTCATCCTGCATCCGCACCCAGTTGCGGATCGCGCCCAGATAATTGCCGAGATGAAGGTTGCCGGTCGGCTGGATGCCGGAAAGGACGCGCATGATTACAGGGCTTTCTTGCGTTGCAGGATGGCGATGCGGTCGCGGTCGATAGCGCCGATCATCCACGCTGCGGCGAAATAGACGGCGACTCCCGCCAGCACAAGGGCGACGACGCTGGCCGCCCGTTCGATGACATTGCCGGCAAACCAAGGCAGCAAGGGATCGCGCGCGGCAAACAGCGCGGCGGCCATGATCGCGGCGGCGGCAAACTGCCGTCCGATCCGCAGCAACAGCGCGCCGTTCATGCGGTAATGGCCGCGCCGGTGCAGAATGGAATAGAGCAGGATGCAGTTGAGCCACGACGCCGCCGCCGTCGCGCTGGCCAGCCCGACGATGCCGAAAGGACCGATGAGCAGCAGAATGACCAGCACGGTGAAGACAAGGACGACCAGCGCCGTCTTGACCGGCGTTTTCGTGTCCTTGCGCGCGTAGAATCCGGGGGTCAGCAGCTTTATCAGCACATAGGCGGGAAGGCCGGCGACGAGTGCGATCACGACATTGGCGGTGATCACCCCGTCATTGGCGGTGAAGCGGCCGCCGACGAAGAAGGCGCTGACGAACGGGCCGGCGCAGATGGCCAGCGCGACGGCGGCGGGCAGGGTCAGCAGCATGGCAAGCTCGATCGCGTCGGACTGTACTTTCGACGCCGCGCCCTGATCCTCCCGCGCGATATGGCGGGAGAGGGCGGGCAAAATGGCGGTGCCAAGCGCGATGCCGATGACGCCGAGCGGCATCTGGTTCAACCGGTCGGCCATGGCGAGATGGGTGAGGGAGCCTTGCGGCAAGCGCGTCGCGAAGAAAGTGTCGATGAGCTGGCTGATCTGGTAAATCCCCGCTCCGAAGGTGGCGGGCAGGATGATGCGGCCCAGTTCCCGCACGTCCGCAGTCAGGCGGGGGCGGCGCATGACAAAACGAAAGTTCGCTTTTTTGGCCCAGTACCAGAGCCAGATGAGCTGAACGAGCCCGGAAACCGCCACAGCGCCAGACTGGACATAGGCGACCGTGGTTTCATCCCCGCCCGGTCCGCGCACCCAATCCCCGATCAGCAGCCCGGAGATCAGCGTCAGGTTGAACAGGATCGGCGCGGCCGCGCCTGCTGCAAAGCGCGACAGGCTGTTCAATATGCCGGTCAGCAGCGAGACAAGGCTGATGAAGAAAAGATAGGGGAAGGCAATGCGGCTGAGCGTCACCGCCAGTTCGAACTTGCCCGGCACCGTCCGGAATTCCGAGGCGAGCAGCCAGACGAAGGCGGGCATGAGGAGTTCGAACAGCGCGGTGAAGGCCAGCAGCACCGGCACGAACACCGACAGCACGTCCTGACTGAACCGCTCGGCGGCGTCGTGGCCGCCTTTGCCATGCAGCTTGCGGCTGAACATGGGTACATAGGCCGCCGAAAAAGCGCCTTCCGCAAACAGCCGGCGGAAGGTGTTGGGCAGGCGGAAGGCGAGCTGGAAACAATCGGCGGCAAGCCCCGCGCCCAGGATACGGGCCAGCAGCATGTCGCGCGCAAAGCCGAAGATCCGGCTAACCAGCGTCAGGCCGCCGATCGTGCCCATGGCTTTGGCAAGGCTCATGGCGGGGCGCCTTTCCAGATCGGGAAGGGTGTCAGGCGTGGCCGACGGAGCCGTCCTGCTGCGCCTGGGCGGCCTGCGCCTGATGCATGTAGAGCGCGCCGAAATCGATGGGTTCGAGCAGCAACGGCGGGAAACCGCCATCGCGTACCGCATCGGCCAATACCCGGCGGGCAAAGGGGAAAAGCAGGCGGGGCGCTTCGGCGAACAGGAACGGCTGAACCTGCTCCAGCGCGACGTTGCGCATGCCGAACAGGCCGGCATAGGCCAGTTCCACCTGGAAGGTGACGCCCTGGTCCGTTTTCGCCTTCACCTCGATCTTCAGCAGAACCTCATGCACATCCTCGCCCACCTGATTGGCGCCGATGTTGAACTGAACGTCGATTTGCGGCTGTTCCTGCCACTGATACACGGCTGGCGAATTGGGGTTCTCGAAGGAAAAATCCTTCACATATTGCGAAATCAAGCCAATTTGCGGCATGTTGTCCGCGCCATTGGCCAGGGTTTCCGTTCCTTCGATTCCGCCTTCTTGTTCCGCCATTTCCGGTCCTTCGTCATGATTCTGAACGCGGCTTCCCCGCAGGGGCGCCCGTGCGAACCGCGCGATTAGCAGGCGGCGGGGGTGAGGGCAATGCGGCAATGAACGGGAATCAGGGATTGCCCGCGTATCGGCATTTGAAACCCCGGCGAATCATCCCTATGTTGGTTGCCTGAATATTCGGAGTTTATAGTGACAGTCATCGTCATACTGGCCATGGTGGCAGCTTTCCTGGGCTTGCGCCTCTATTCGGTGCTCGGCAAGCGTACCGGGCATGAACAGCAGCCCGCGCCCCAGGCCGAAGATCGCTCGCCCGTGGCGGTGCTCACGCCCAAGCGGATGGACGAAGTCCGGCCCGAACCGGTGCGTACGCCCGACGGCCTTATCATGCCGTCCGCCGAAAATGGCGTGCGCGCCATCATCGGGGCGGATCGCCACTTCGACGTCAATCAGTTCGCCGAGGGCGCCAAATCGGCCTATCGCATGGTCCTGGAAGCCTTCTGGAGCGGCGACCGCGAGGAACTGGCCTATTTGTGCGACAAGGATGTCTACGAATCTTTCGCGCAGGCCATTGATGCGCGCGAGGCGGAGGGGCAGGTGCTGGAAAATCGCCTGGTCCGCATCGACAAGGTCCAGATCGCCGACGCCTCGCTCAGCGGGCCGGTGGCAAGCCTGACGCTTCGTTTCGACGCGGATATTGCCGCGGTGACGCGCGACCGGGACGGCAACGCCATTGCCGGATCCATGACGGACGCCGTATCGACGCACGATGTCTGGACATTCAGCCGCGATATCAAGAGCAACGATCCCAACTGGAAGCTGACCGAAACCGACGAGGCGGCTTGATTTCCTGCAATTTCCGGTCGCCTGTCCGTTCCCGCGCGGGCGGGAGCCTGTTTCTTACGTATTTCCGACATTGAACCAATAGGATAGTTGGATTCCCGCCTTTCGCGGGAACGACGTTTAGGGGTGACTATGAACGGCTCAGGGCGCAGCGTGAATTTTATCCGTCGAGGCGCTGTCCTTGCGCTCGCGCTGCTGCTGGCCGCATGCGCCGGAGTCGTGCCGCGCACAGCCGATCGCGCTGCTCCCCCGCCACGCGCCGCTGAGCCGCCCGCAGCGCGCCCCATCCCGGCGACGCCCGGCGTGACTCTGCCGCCGCCTGTGCCTTCCGCCGACACGACCAATTCGCGCGGCCTGGGCATCGTGCCCGGCGCGGCGGTCGCCTCGCTGGCGTTGGAGCCAGCCAAGACGCGCCTTGCGTTGCAGGCCTTCCGCATTTCCTGCCCCTCGCTTGTCCGGCGTACGGATCAGAGCGGCCTGACGCAGGGCGCGGACTGGCAGGAGGCATGCGCCGCCGCCCCCGGCTGGAGCGACGATGACGCGGCCGGATTCTTCATCCGCTATTTCGAGGCCGTGCAGGTCGGCGACGGCGCGGCGCACGCCACGGGCTATTTCGAGCCGGAAATTCGGGGTTCCCGAGAACGGCGGGCTGGCTATGAGGTGCCCATCTACCGCCGGCCGCCCGATCTTGTCGATGTTGACCTCAGCCTGTTCAGCGAAAGCCTGAAGGGCAAGAAGATACGGGGTAAGGTGCAGGGCAGCAATTTCGTGCCCTATGACGATCGCGCGGCGATCGAGGCGGGGACGCTTGCCGCACGCGGACTGGAAATCGCCTGGGCCGCCGATCCGGTGGAGTTCTTTTTCCTTCAGGTGCAAGGGAGCGGGCGGTTGAGGCTGCCTGACGGGTCGATCATGCGGATCGGCTATGACAGCCAGAATGGCCGCGATTATACCGGCATCGGCAAGCTGATGCGCGACCGTGGCCTGCTGGCGGACGGACAGACCAGTATGCAGGGCATCATGGATTATCTCCGCAGCCATCCCGAAGAAGGGAAGGCGATCATGAACGAAAACAAGAGCTTCGTCTTTTTCCGAGAACTGACGGGCGCGGGGCCGCTGGGCGCGATGGGCCTGCCGGTGACGGGCCGGGCGAGTGTCGCCGCCGATCCCAAATTCGTGCCGCTGGGCGCGCCCATATTTCTTTCGCTGGACCGGGCCGAACCCAATGGCCTCTGGATCGCGCAGGATACCGGCGGGGCGATCAAGGGCGCCAATCGCATCGACACTTTCTGGGGCGCCGGAGCCGAGGCGCGTGCCATCGCCGGCGGCATGTCGGCGCGGGGCAGCGCGCTGCTGCTCCTGCCCAAGGGCAGCTATGCCCGGTTGAAGCAAGGCAATGGCGCGCCGCCGCCTCAGCCCTGAGGAGCGTGCGGCCTGGCATCAGCTCGCCCGTTCGGTCCGTCCCCTGACGGCCAGCGCCCGCGCGCCTGAAGGCGAGGATGGGAAACCGGATGCGGCGGTCGCGCGCGATGCCGCTCTCGCGCAGAAACCCGAAAATTGCTTAATGAAATCAATCACGGTGCCGGAACAATCACAGGGCCGGTCAGGCCCCGTGGATGTACTCGACAGCAGTTGGGAACGAAGCATCAAACAGGGGCGGTTGCATCCGGAAATCACTATCGACCTGCACGGCCACAGCCTGGCGACGGCGCATCAGCGCCTGGACCGGGCGCTGGGGGATGCCGTAGCCGACGGCGTGCGTGTCCTGCTGGTCATTACCGGAAAATCGAGGGAAAAGGCGGGATCGGGGGACCGGTCTGGCCGGGGCGCCATTCGGGCTGAAATCGCCGATTGGCTAGATCGAAGCCCCTTTTCCGCCCACATCGCCAGCATTCGCAATGCGCATCCCCGCCACGGGGGCGCGGG
This sequence comes from uncultured Rhizorhapis sp., assembly GCA_965974445.1. GTDB lineage: Bacteria > Pseudomonadota > Alphaproteobacteria > Sphingomonadales > Sphingomonadaceae > Rhizorhapis. The sequence goes on along the minus strand of CBHCMH010000057.1, from coordinate 1,370 downwards.
CGCGATCTATGTGATTATGCGCCGGAAAAATGTGGTTATGCGGCGGAAAAAATAGTCAATATTGCTGTCCTGCTGAGAATTTCTTAACCAACGCCATTCATAACTGTCTCCGTTACTGTGTCTATCTTGGCGCGGCCTGTTCACGATTGCGGGGATCAATGGAAGGCGTATCTCTGAAAAGCCGCGCCGTCGCATTCGCCGCAAGCGCCGGAGCTGTCGCCTTCATCCTGGCGCTGTTGGCCGGAACTGGCGGCCGCGACAATGTAGAGGATATCAGCCGTGCGCTGATCCTGGCGATCCTGTGCGGCATGATGTGCTGGGCCTCCGCGATGCGGACGGTTTCGGGCATGGCGGGATCGGTGGACATTGCGACGGAGCGCCTCTTGGCCGCTGCCCACGGCGATCTGGCGGGACGGGTTCCGGCCCCCGTGGCGCGCGATCTGCCCGATCTTTCAGTCGCCATGGAAAGCCTCTTCAGTCAGGTTCGCACTAATCTGGACAATGTTCAGACGCTTGCGATGTACGACCCCGTAACGGCGCTGGCCAACCGGATGAGCTTTTGCCGGCAGGTCGAACGGCTGCTGGCGGAGCGGCCGCCGGGCGGAATTGCCGCCCTGTTCTTCATCGACCTCGACGGATTCAAATCGGTCAACGACACGCTTGGCCACGCGGCGGGCGATCTGCTGCTCTCCCGCGTCGCCGGGCGGCTGCGGGAAGTGGTGATGATAGAGGTCGGTGCGGGCAGCGGAGACGCCGTCATCGGCCGGCTGGCGGGTGACGAGTTCACCCTGTTCTTCCCCCAATTGCCGACGGAAGCGACCGCACACCGGATTTCGCGGGCGGTGCAATATGCGTTGGGCGAGCGTTTCGACATTGGCGGGCAGCACATCGACCTGGGCGCGTCGATTGGCGTGGCATTCTATCCCGAGCATGGCGATACGCTCCACAGCCTGCTGCGTTCGGCCGACGTGGCCATGTACCACGCGAAGGAAAATGGACGGGGCCGCGTCGAATTTTTCAGCGAAGAACTCGCCAGCATGCTGGCGGGACGCGCCGAACTTGAGCGGGAACTTCGGATCGCGCTGGAGCGGGACCAATTCTTGCTCCAGTTCCAGCCGCAGCTTGATGTGACCACCGGCAGAATCATCGCGGCCGAAGCCCTGGTGCGGTGGAAGCATCCTGACCGCGACATGCTGCTGCCGGGCGCCTTCGTGCCGCTGGCCGAAGAAACTGGCGTGATCGTGGAACTGGGCGACTGGGTCATGAACAAGGTGTGCGCCACGGCCGCGGCCTGGGCGCGCAAGGGCATATCGCAGCGGCTTGCGATCAATGTCAGCATGCGCGAACTGGCGCAGCCTGACTTCTTCGCC
>CBHCMH010000056.1:0-8517 GCA_965974445.1 uncultured Rhizorhapis sp. | reverse complement strand
GTCCCGCCCCCGGGCTCCAGGTGCCTGCGGAGCGCCGCGAGGTCTTCTTCGGTGCATTCCAGGATCGACCCGCCATGCACGTAGCCCACGCAGTTGACGAGTATGTCGAACCCGGCGCTTTCGGATTCAGCGAGAGCGGCGACCGCACCGGCATCGGTCACGTCGAGCTTCAACCGGCGGCAACCCTCAAGCGATTCCAGCGCGTCGCCGTTGCGGTCCGCCGCCAGCACGTCCGCGCCCGCATCGCGCAGCGCTTCGGCGCAGGCGCGGCCGATGCCCTGTCCCGCCGCCGTCACAAGCGCGGCCTTGCCGGACAGGTTGAACGGGTTCGTCATATCAGGGCCTCCCCCCGGCGCGCGGCAGGCAAGCCGGGCCGACCGGTTCGAACTGTTTGTAGGTCAAAATGAATTCCTGATGTCCGAGCGCTTCGGACGCGCTCTGCTCCCCGGCCGCGACGGCCAGAACCTTGTCCTGGATTTCCGCGCCGACCTCGTCCAGCGTCGCTTCCAGCCGCATGATCCGACCGGCGTTGACGTCCATGTCCTCGGCCATGCGTTCATAGGTTTCCGGGTTGGCGCAGATCTTGACGACCGGCGAAATGGCCGATCCGACCACCGAGCCACGCCCGGTGGTGAACAGCACCAGATGGCTGCCCGACGCGATCATCTCGACGATCTCGGCATTATCGGAAATATTGGGAAAGCCGAAGCGCACCTCCCCGTCCGGAACCACGTCCATCAGGTAAAGGCCTGGCCCCGGCGGAATGTCGCCCGGCTTGATGAGGCCCGAGATCGGCGAATCGCCGGACTTGGAATAGGCGCCCAGCGACTTTTCCTCCTGCGTGGTCAGGCCGCCATCGGCATTGCCGGGCGAAAAGCTGCCATAGCCGAGCACGGTATAATAGCGCTCCGCCTTTTCCACGGCCGCCTCGATCTCCCGTCCCAACTCGGGGGTCACGGCACGCTCGGCCATCACCTGTTCGCAGCCGATGAGCTCGCCCGTCTCCTCGAAGATGCAGGTGGCGTTGGCGGCAACCAGCCGGTCGAAGCAGCGGCCCACCGCCGGATTGGCCGTAATGCCGCTGGTCCCGTCCGACCCGCCGCAGATGGTGCCGACGACCAGGTCGCTGACATCCATGTCTACGCGCTCGGCGGCATCGGCCGCCTGCCGGATCTCCGCGAGCGCAGCAATTCCTTCCGCGATCCCCGAGCGCGTGCCGCCCGCCTGCTGAATTACCAGCGTGCGCACGGGCCGGCCCGACCGGGCAATCGTCGCTTGCAGCCCTTCACGGTCGAATCCCTCGCAGCCCAGCGACACAATGAGGGCGCCGCCGACATTGGGATGGGTGGCGATCCGTTCCATCAATGCATAGGCGTAGCTGTTCGGATAGCAGCCGGGGAAACCGGCCAGCTGCACGGACGGATCATCCGCCCGCGTCACGATCTGCCGCGCGACATGATGTGCGCATTCGACGAGGTAGATGACAAGCACCACGTTGCGGATGCCCTTGCGGCCATCGGAGCGGAGATAGCCGCGCCAGCTTTTCTGGTTGCTCATTGTTCGGATTCTCCGGCCCGCAGCACGGCGCGATCGTGCGAGGGAATATAATCGCTGGCAAGATTGTGCCGGTGGACATGATCGCCCGGCATGGCGTCGGCGGTCATGGTGCCGATGGCGATGCCATAGCGCAGCACCTTGTCGCCCGCCCGCAGCGGTCGGCGCGCCACTTTGTGGCCCACAGGGACGTCAGTGGCGACAGAGCAGGCGCTGCCATCGATTTCCACCCGGGTGCCCGCGCCGATGGGGACGGCGCAGATCAATATATTGTCATCGGGGTGCAGCAGGATCAGCGATCCCATGACAGCCCCTGACTTTTGTGTTTCAGCCATTGTCCAACCGATAGAAGCGGGCGGCATTGCCGCCGAAAATTTTTACCCTGTCCGCCTCGCCCAGATCAGCGAGCAGCAGTTTGGCCTGTTCGAACCAGTCCGCATAGGAACCGGCCAGCTCGACCACCGGCCAGTCGCTCCCCCACATCAGCCGTTCGACGCCGAAGACCGCAAGCAGATGCGCGGCATAGGGGCGGATCGCTTCGGCCGAGATGTCGGCGCCCGCCTCGGTCCACAGACCGGACAGCTTGCAATGCACATTCGGGTGGCGCGCCAGGGCCTCGATAGCTGTGGCCCAGCGGATGAGTGAACCATCCGCAATGTCCGGCTTCCCGCCATGGTCGAGCACGATCCGCAGCTCGGGATAGCGCGCCGCCAGATGAACAAGGTCGCCAATTTGATGCGCGCGCACCAGACCGTCGAGGCTGAGGTTCGCGGCGATCATGGCCCGGAACAGCGGGTCGAATTCGCCGCAAAGTATCCAGCCCGGCTCCTCGATCGACTGGATCATCGGCCGCAACCCCTTGAGCGCCGGATTTGATGCCAGCCCTTCCAATTGGCCCAGAGCATCGGCGGCTTCGAAATCGATCCAGCCGACCACACCCTTCACGAAGCTGTATTCCTGCGCGAGCGCGAGGAGATATCGGGTTTCGGCAACGGCTGGCGCGGCCTGGACGAGCACCGTGCCCTCGATACCGGTCTTGTCCAGCAATGGCCGCAAATCCACCGGACCGAAATCGCGATGGATGGCGGCAAGATCGGGCGTCGGCCAGTCGGTGAAGGGATTGGCCAATGACCAGAAATGCTGATGCGCGTCGATCCTCATGGCTGGCCGGGTCCGGCCGGCGTGGGCGCGTCGGGATCGAGCAGCCCTTCGTCCTTGAGCTGGTGCCAGAATGCGGCCGGAATAGGTTCATGCCACAGGGCGGCCGTCTGTTCGACACGGGCTGCGCTGCCGAGGCCGGGAATGACGGAGGCCACCACCGGATGCGCCAGAGGGAACTGGAGCGCCGCCGCCGCAAGCGTGACGCCATGCGCGTCGCACACCGCCTCGATGCGGGCCACCCGCTCGATGATCGTGGCGGGCGCTGGCTCATAATTATAGTGGACCGTGCCGCCGCGCCGCGTACCGGTGGCCAAAATCCCGCTATTATAGGCGCCGCCCAATATGATGGACGCGCCGTGCCGCTCGCATAGGGGAAGGAATGCGTGCAGCGGCTCCTGCTCCAGCAACGTGTAGCGCCCGGCGAGCAGGAAACAGTCGAACTGCCCGATGGTCATCGCCTGCGCGCATATTTCCCATTCATTGACGCCGAGACCTATCGCGGCGATGTCGCCATTGCGCCGCAACTCGTCGAGCGCGCGATAACCGCTGTCGGCGAGGTCGGCAAAATGCCGCGCATTATCCGCGCCATGCGTGACGGTGCCGATGTCATGCACCAGCAGGATGTCCACCCGCGCCAGGCCAAGCCGCTGCAGGCTCGCCTCCCAGGATCGCATGATCCCGTCATAGCTGTAATCGTAGCGTACCTTGAACGGCATGGATGTCACAAAGCCATGACGTTCGGGTGCCAAGTCCGGCCCGATGTCGGGATCGAGAAGTCGGCCTACCTTGGTCGAAAGGCGATATTGCGACCTTGGCCGGTCGCGCAACGCATCGCCCAGACGACGTTCGGACAGGCCAAGGCCATAATAGGGCGCGGTGTCAAAGTAACGCATTCCCGCGTCCCAGGCGGCATCGACCGTCGCGCGGGCCTCATCATCCCCTATCGCATGATAGAGATTCCCGAGCGAAGCACAGCCAAGTCCCAGCGGAATCGCGCCTTTGTCGAGAAGTTGCATGACACCCTCTGTTTTCCCTATCTCGTTATATATGAAAATATGTTACAAATATGCAAGCATAATGCTGCGGTGGCCCGAAGCGGAAGGCCGTACATGAGTAGCCCCCCGGCGCAGAGCATACGCGGGAAGTTGCTTGAGACCGGACGCTGGTGAGGCGGGCTAGATGCGGCTGTCGCTTTCGAGCAGATGCCCGGAGATGAGGCTGGCGGCCTCGGTCAGCCGCCGGGTGGCATCGGTCAGGCCGCAGCGCAGATTGACATGCTTGATGAACGGCACGGTCAACGCCGCCGCCGCGCGATCCCCCCGCATGACTGGCGCGGAAATGTCGGTGATGCCGCTGGTGAAGGAACTGGACGACCTGGCGAAGCCCTGCCGCCGCGCCTCATCCGCGCTCGCGACAAATTCCTCGATCTCGTCCCGGCTCGTTTCGGCGGGAAGCATCGACAGCCAGCGGGTACGCAGTTCTTCGGGTTGAAAGGCGAACAGCACCCTGCCCGATAATGCTTGCAGGATGGAAAGGCGATGGCCGACCCGCACCGAAAAGCCGATCAATTCGTCGGATTCAACCCGCGCCACGACGACAATCTCACCACGCGCATGCATGGCGAGGTGGCAGGATTGCCCGATCTGCATCGCCAGCGTCCGCATGCGGGGCAAGGCGACTTCCACCAGACCCTGCATGGGCGGCTGACGCATCGCCATCGAAAACAGCCTGTCGGTCAGATAATAGCCGTCCGTGGCATTGTCCTGTTCCAGAAAGCCGCGTGCCTGCAGCACCTGTACCATGCGGAACATTTCGCCCTGCGACCGGCGCAGGCGTTGGCAGATGTCGCTCATGGTGAGTGGGCGCGCTTCCGCCACCAGAAGTTCAAGCACGTCCAACCCCTTTTCGAGCGCAGGCGCCCGATATTTGGCGGGGCTGCTGGGCGGGGCGGCTCTGAGCGCCCGTTTCGGCCGGGTATCTATGGTCTGTCCTTCCTGTACGTGTGCCTTCGCAACTGGAACCTGGCTTCCCCTATCGCATATGCAACGAATGTTGCAATCGCTGCAAATCCGCCGTTGCCCGCACGGCGAAGATTCATATATAAAAATTATCTGCAATTGAAGACAGGCCAGCCGTCGCCGCGCGGCATTTCATCCCGCGCCCCCAGAATGATTGCGTTCACTGCCAAGGAGAGTTCATGACCGGCCCCATTGTCTGCTTCGGCGAGCTGTTGTTGCGCATGAGCGCGCCGGGACGGGAGCGGCTGCTGCAATCGGGCGCTGTCGAGGTGCATGTGGGCGGCGCCGAGGCCAATGTGGCCGTCGCACTCGCCGGTCTGGGGCACAGCACAAAAATGGTGAGCGCTGTTCCTGCCAATGCATTGGGCGAGCACGCCCTGTTTGCGCTGCGCGGCCATGGGATCGAATGCCAGCATGTGCGGACGGGCGAGGGGCGGATGGGCCTGTATTTTCTGGAGCCGGGCGCGGGCCTTCGTCCTTCCGCCATCATTTATGACCGGAGCGAGTCGGTGTTCTCGCAATTGCCTGCGGACGCCTTCGACTGGGACGAGATGTTGTCCGGTTCTGCGCGTCTGCATCTTTCCGGCATCACACCGGCGCTTAATGAAGAAGCAGAAGTTCTTGCCTTGCAGGCCGCGCAGGCCGCGCAGCGACTGGACGTTCCAGTGTCATTCGACGGCAATTTCCGCGCGGGCCTGTGGCGGAATAGCGGCCGCGATCCGCGTCAGATCCTCTCCCGTCTGGTCGAGCTGGCGGATGTCTTTTTCGGCAATCACCGCGACATCGCATTGCTTCTGGACCGCGATGTCCCCGGCGACACCTCCGACCAGAGGCGGCGGGCGGCCGAAACTGCCTTTGCGGCGTTCCCGCGCCTGCGATTCCTCGCATCGACGCACCGGACCACGACCAGCAGCGACCACCATCGGCTGCTGGCGCGGATCGACACGCGCGAGGGAGGATGGGAAACGCCGGCCGTCGAGCTGCACGCCGTCATCGACCGGATCGGCACGGGCGACGCCTTTGCCGCCGGCATTTTGCACGGCCTGCATGAAGGACTCGCCCCCGAACAGGTCGCCCGGGCTGGCCTCGCCGCCGGATGCCTCAAGCATTTTGTGCCCGGCGATTTCTGCCGCTGCACCCGCGCGGATCTGGCCGATTTCCTGTCAGGTCAGTTCGACGTGCGCCGCTAGCCTTCAGAAGGCCGCGATTGCCTTCAGCACTGTGTCCGCCTCCGCGATCAGGTGTGGCAGCTTTTCCGGCATTTCCTCCGCATTCAGGCTGTGGGTGTGCAACGCTTGGGTCGGAATGTCGCCCGACTTGATCGCCGCAATGACGCGCGCGAAATCGGACGAAAGCGCGTTGCGGCTGCCCAGTAGCGTGGTTTCGCGCTTGTGAAATTCAGGGTCTGGGAAAACCAGATCGTCCTTCACGACGCTGATCAGCACATAGGTGCCGCCGTGGGCGACATGATCAAGGCCCGCGCGCATTGCGTGAATATTGCCCGTCGCGTCGAAAACGCAGTCGAAAAACTCGCCGCCCGTCCGCTCCGCCAGTGCATCGCGCGTGCCCTCGCCCACCGTAAGCGCGTGGTCAAAGCCCAGCCTGTCCCGCACATGGTCGAGCCGCGCGGCACGCGTGTCGATGAAGGTGACCTCCGCACCGTCAAGCCGCGCGAACAGGCCAGCCGCAACGCCGATCGGCCCTGCGCCCACGACCAGCACCCTGTCGCCCGCCATGAGCTTCGCCCGGGACACGGCATGCGCGCCGATCGCCAGGAATTCCACCATGGCCGCCTGATCGAGGGTAAGGCCCGTGGCGTCGATCACCGCCCGCTCGGGAACCGCGAGCATGTCGCACATGCCCCCATCGGTATGGACGCCCAAAACAGCGATGTTCGAGCAGCAATTGGGCTTGCCCCTGCGGCAGGCGCGGCAGGTGCCGCAGGCGAGATAGGGATTGACGGTCACGGTCTGCCCTGCGCGCAGCGAGGAACCGGCGGGCGCGCTCAGCACTTCGCCCGCCAGCTCATGCCCCATCACACGGGGATAGGTGAGAAAAGGCTGGTTCCCGCCGAAGATATGATAGTCGGTGCCGCAAAGCCCCACCCGCCGGATGCGCAACAGCACTTCACCCTCGGCCGCCAGCGGGGCCTCTCGCTCCACGACGCGCAAATCCAATGGAGCATTGCACAAAACTGCCTTCAACGCCTTTCCTCCCGTTCCGAACAGAATTTTCATTTTCATATTTGCATATAGTTTTTATTTCAGCAACAATGAAGCTGGTCCGCCGCGTCCCTCCCGCGCCTCGGGCGCGTGCGGCGGGCCATCCAAACTCTTCGGATAAGTGTCAGATGATCCTTCAATTCGGCACCAGCCGTTTCCTTCAGGCACATGTCGCGTTCTTTGCCCATGAGGCACGGATTGCTGGTCAGCTGGTGCCCGACATCGTGGTGGCAAAGACGACGCGTGGCGGAGATCGCGACGCACGACTGCGGGGCTTCTCCGATCCCAACGGCTATGATGTCATCCTTCGCGGTCTGCGCGACGGGCAGCCAGTCAATGACACGATTCGGGTGAAGAGCATCGTGCGCGGACTCGGGGTGGCCGGCGATTGGGACGTTCTCGTCCAGATCGCCGCCGGGCCGCTTCAATATATCGTCTCGAACACGGGCGATGCCGGCTATGTCGTCGTCCCGGAGGATCGCGCCACCGACTGGCCCCAGGATCAAGCGCCGCTCAGCTTTCCCGCGATCCTTCTGGCACTCCTCCGCCACCGCTGGCAATCGGGTGGAACGGGCGTCACGCTGCTGCCGTGCGAACTGGTGCAGCGGAACGCTGACCTGCTGCGCGGCATTGTCACGGGGCTTGCGCGCGAGCGCGGCTGCAATGAGGCGTTTGTGGATTGGCTCGAGTCGGAGTGCGTGTGGGCCAACACGCTGGTCGACCGGATCGTCAGCGAAGCGCTGGAACCGGCAGGCGCGATCGCCGAGCCCTATGCGCTCTGGGCGATTGAAGACCAGCCAGGTCTTGTCCTTCCCTTCACCCATCCCGACATCGTGACGACGCGCGATCTGGAACCCTTCGAGCGGCTCAAGCTGCACATCCTCAATCTCGGGCACACATGGCTGGCCGAACGCTGGGCCGTCCACGGGCAGCCTGCGGAACTGACAGTTCGGGAGGCTCTGACCGATGCGGAAACCCATGCCGCCCTCGCTCGCCTCTATGCGGAGGAAGTGATCCCCGGCTTTGCGCAAAGGGGCATGGAGGACGAGGCACGAATTTATGTGGCGACCACGTTGGAACGCTTCTGCAATCCCTATCTCGACCACCGCATCGCCGACATTCATTCCGGCCATCCGGCCAAGGTCGCCAAACGAATCGCCGCGTTTATCAAATGGGTCGAGGAGGTACCGGCCGACGCGCCCGCCCTCGCTCAATTGCGCGAGATAGCTGCGCTTTATTAGGTTGCGCAGAGCCGGGGAAAGCGCCCGCTTGAAAAGCTGGCGCTATTTGTGATAGCGCTATCCTGAATAATTTGTCCGAGTAATTTGCCCGCGCGGGCAAGGGAAGGCCGTCCAACTCGGCGGAGCGGCTACTGCCCGGCCGAACCGGCCGGGATTGAAAGAATGACAAAGTATTTCAAGGGAGAGGCACCGATGAATAACCGCCCCATTGCCCCCGGGCCGCTGGCTGCCCTGTTCTGGTCGTTTCTGCTTCTGTTCGGTATGTTTTTGCCGGCCCCCCTGGCCTTCGCGCAGAAAATAGCGGCCTATGAGTGGCGGTCG
>CBHCMH010000055.1:0-8526 GCA_965974445.1 uncultured Rhizorhapis sp. | reverse complement strand
ATGCCCTCCCCTAACCCCTCCCGCAAGCGGGAGGGGAAGGGCAACTTTCCTCCCAATATCGCCAACCTTGCTTCCACCCCAACAGCCCGTTCACCCCACCCCCAGCCCATCAATCTTCCGCGCCAGCGCCACGTCGCGCCCTGACAGCCCGCCCGCGTCATGTGTCGTCAGCACGATGTCCACGCGATTATAGACATTGTACCATTCGGGGTGGTGATCGGCCTTTTCCGCCATCAGCGCCACCGACGTCATGAACCCGAAGGCGGCGGTGAAATCCTCGAAGCGGAAGCTGCGCCGGATGGCGTCGCGCTCCGCGTCATAAGTCCAGCTGGGCAGTTCCGCCAGCGCGGCGCCCCGTTCCGCTTCGGTCAGTTTCACCACCATAGCCTTCTCCTTCTGGACATTTCATGCCGCGTCCCTATGGCTTGGCCTTATGATTTGGGCAGGGCGCGAAATGGGGCAGATGTGGGCATGATCGACGCCGGCGCAAGCCTTCGTTTCGAAGCCGTCGCCTGCCTGCGCGGCGACCGGCTGCTGTTCGAGGGGATGGACTTCGCGCTGGCCTCCGGAGAGGCCGCGCTGGTTGCAGGCCCCAACGGCACCGGCAAGTCGAGCCTGATCCGATTGGCCGCTGGCCTGCTGCAACCGGCGGCGGGCCGGATCGAACGGTGCGGGCGCATGGCGCTCAGCGATGAAAATCTGGCGCTGGACATGGGGCGACCACTCAAGCAGGCGCTCGCCTTCTGGGCGCGGATCGACGGGGCGGGCGATCAGGCCGTGGACGATGCGCTCACTGCATTGTCGCTCCATCATCTTGCCGAGGTGCCCGTGCGGATGCTCTCGACCGGGCAGCGCAAGCGGGCGATGCTGGCGCGGGTGATCGCAAGCGGCGCGGCGATCTGGCTGCTGGATGAGCCGGCCAACGGCCTTGACACCGCCTCGCTGGAACTGCTGGGCGGAATCATGCAGATTCATCTGGCGGGCGGCGGCATCATATTGGCCGCATCGCACCAGCCGCTGCCGCTGATGTTCACTCACCATATCCCGCTGGCGGCTGCGGCCTGATGCGACAGTCAAGGGCCCCCTTTCTGACTTTGATCGCGCGCGACACCGGCTTTGCGTATCGCAGTGGCGGCGCATGGCTGCCGCTTGCCTTCCTGCTGATGGTTGCGACGCTGTTTCCCTTCGCCGTCGGGCCGGATACGGCATTGCTTGCGCGGACGGGCGGCGGCGTCATCTGGATCGCCGCGCTGCTGGCGGCATTGCTTCCCATTGACCGTCTGATCCTGCCCGACCGGGACAGCGGCCTGCTGGACCAGCTTGTCCTGCGGGGAATGTCCGACGAACTGATCGCCATTGCCAAGCTGATCGCGCACTGGCTGAGCTTCGGCCCTCCGCTGATGCTGGCGGCCCTGCCCGCCGCCGCGCTGCTGAAGATCGACGGCGGCACCTTGTGGCGGCTGGAGCTTGGCCTCGCCATCGGCACGCCCGCGCTGGCGGCGCTTGGCCTGATGGTCAGCGCGCTGACAGCGGGCCTGCGGAGCAGCGGGGCTCTGGCCGGGCTGCTCGCGCTGCCGCTGGCCGTACCGCTGCTGATATTCGGCGCGGGTTCGCTGGAGGCCGGAAGCGGCGCGGCGATGAAGTTCCTCGCGGCATCGGCGCTGCTGTTGGTCGGGATGGCGCCAATCGCGGCCGGGGCGGCGCTGCGGGCCGGACGGGAATAGGGAGGGTCATCCCCTCCCCAATTCGAATCGCGTTCCCCGCCATATCCCGGCTGGCAATCCCCGCAAAAATTGCTAGAGCCAGTGCGTGATGGTCGAGGCCGAAGAAACCAATTTGCGGTTCAAGCTGCAACGCAATGCGGGCGGGATCACCGCCTTCTTCCGTAAAATGTGGCATAGATGGTGGTTCAAGCTGCTGGCCGTATCGACGGGCGCGGCGTTCGTGCTGCTGCTGTTCATCTGGTTCGTTTTCGCGCGCAACCTGCCCGATGCCTCCGCGCTGCTGGAATATGAGCCGCCGCTGCCCACCATCGTCCGCTCCGTGGATGGAGAGCCGGTGCAAAGCTATGCACGCGAGCGGCGCGTCCAGTTGCAATATGCCGATTATCCGCCTCTGCTGATCCGCGCCTATATGGCGGCGGAGGACCGCACCTTCTTTCAGCATCACGGTCTCGACTATCCCGGCATCATCTCCGCCATGTTCACGAACATGACGCGAAGCGGTCGCCCCGTGGGCGCATCGACCATCACGCAGCAAGTGGCAAAGAACCTGCTCCTGACCAATGAGGTCAGCTATGTGCGCAAGGCAAAGGAAGCGATCCTCGCCTATCGCATCGAATCGGTGATGAGCAAGCAGCAGATCCTGGAGCTGTACCTCAACCAGATCTTCCTCGGCCGCAACGCCTATGGCGTTCAGGCCGCCGCCCGCGCCTATTTCGACAAGGATGTGGGCAATCTGAAACTCCACGAAATGGCCTATCTCGCCATCCTGCCCAAGGGGCCGTCCAACTACCGCCCGGAAGTCCACATGGATCGCGCCATCGAGCGGCGGAACTGGGTGCTCAATGAAATGCGCAAGAATGACTGGATCGACCGGGCGCAATATGAGGAAGCCATTGCCCAGCCGCTCGGCACCGTCGCGCAACAAAGCGCGGCCCGGTTCGAGCGCGCGGGCGGCTACTATATCGAGGAAGTCCGCCGCCGCCTGATGGAAAAATTCGGCGAGACGGACAAGGATGGCCCGCACAGCGTCTATGCCGGCGGCCTGTGGGTGCGCACCCCGCTCGATACGACCATGCAGGACTTGACGCGCAAGGCGTTGCGGGACGGCCTGGTCCGCTATGACCGGGGCAAGGGCTGGTCAGGGCCGGTCAACCGGATCGAAATGGACGACAAGTGGGCGCGCCGCTTCGCCTCGACCTTCATCGGCATCGATTATGCCGACTGGAAGATCGCGGTGGTCGTGAGCAAGTCGGGCAGGAACGCGACCATCGGCTTCCCCAACGGCTCGACAGGGACGCTGCCGGAAGGCGCCGCCTCCATGCCGTACCGCAAGACGGGCGGCCCTGCCTTCGACGCGCTCCGCCCCGGCGACCTCATCGCCGTCAGCCCGCAGGGCAGCGGCTGGCAATTGCGCAATATTCCTGGCGTTTCGGGCGGCATGGTCGTCGAAAATCCCCACAATGGCCGCATCTACGCCATGCAGGGCGGCTTCGATTCGCGCCTCAGCTCCTTCAATCGGGCAACACAGGCCGAGCGGCAGCCGGGCTCTACCATCAAGCCTTTCGTCTATGCCGCCGCGCTGGACCATGGCATGACGCCCGCTTCGATCATCGTCGATGGCCCCTTCTGCGTCTTTCAGTCGGTGCGGCTGGGCCAGAAATGCTTCCGCAACTTCTCCGGACGCGGCGCCGGGCCGCAGACGATGCGTTGGGGCGTAGAGCAATCGCGTAACCTCATGACCGTCCGCACCGCCTCCCAAACCGGCATGGACAAGGTGGTGAAGACCATCAAGACCATGGGCATCGGCGACTACACCCCCTATCTCTCCTTCGCGCTGGGCGCAGGCGAGACCACGGTCGAACGGCTGGTGAACGCCTATGCCATGCTGGCCAATCACGGCCGCGAGCTGACCCCGAAAGTGATCGATTTCGTGCAGGATCGCCGGGGGAAAGTGATCTGGCCGGAAAATTGGCGGCCGTGCGAGGGCTGCAACAAGCCCGATTGGGACGGAAAGCCGATGCCGCGCTTCCGCCCGTCAGGCCGTCAGCTCATGGATCCGATGACCGCCTATCAGGTCGTGCATATCACGCAGGGCGTCATCACGCGCGGCACCGCCCAGCGGCTGCGCGACATGGACCGCCCGCTGTTCGGCAAGACGGGAACGACCAACGGCCCGACCAATGTCTGGTTCATCGGCGGATCGCCCGATCTCGTCGCGGGGGTCTATCTGGGCTACGATCAACCGCGCGATCTGGGCGGCTGGGTCCAGGGCGGCAACACCGCCGCCCCCATCTGGCGGCAGGCGATGGAGCCGGTGCTCAATAAACTGCCAAAGCGGCCCTTCATCGCCCCGGCCGGCATGCGCATGGTGCGCATCGATCGCCGGAGCGGCCGCCGGGTCTATGGCGAATGGCCGACAAGCGATCCCAAGGCGGCGGTAATCTGGGAGGCTTTCAAACCGGAAACCGAACCGCGCCGCACGATCCGCAAGGAAGAGATCGCCCAGCAGAACGAAGCCGCCGGAGCGCGGGGCGGCGCGGCCGCCCGCAAGCAGAACGACAATGATTTCCTGCAGCGGGAAGGCGGCATTTATTGACTTCGTCACCCTGAACTTGTTTCAGGGTCCATAAGCGCGGCGACAGAGGTTCTCGCGTCGGCGTATATGGATGCTGAAACAAGTTCAGCATGACGGATTTTGAGATAATTGGAGAATGAAAATGCGCGCCGAAGCGCAGGCACATGTTGACCGTATCGAAGCAGCGCTGGAATTGCTGCGCCGTTTCCTCGACTGGGACCGCGCGCTCCGCCGCCTGGACGAGCTGAACGCGCGCGTCGAAGACCCGACCTTGTGGGACGATCCCAAAAAGGCGCAAGAGGTCATGCGCGAACGCACCCGGCTCGACCAGGCGATCGGGGCCACCAACGCCATCCAGCAGGAAATGTCCGACACCGTCGAACTGATGGAAATGGCCGAGGCGGAAGGCGACACCGCCCTGGTCGATGAGGGCGTGGCGCAGCTGGCGGCGCTGGCGGAACGCGCGGATGAAGACAAGGTGAAGGCGCTGCTCGCCGGCGAGGCTGACGCCAACGACACCTACCTTGAAATTCATGCGGGCGCGGGCGGCACCGAAAGCCAGGACTGGGCCGAAATGCTGCAGCGCATGTATATGCGCTGGGCCGAACGGCGGGGCATGAAGGTGGAAGTGGTCGATTATCATGCCGGCGAGCAGGCGGGCATCAAGTCCGCGACGCTGCTGCTGAAGGGCGAGAACGCCTATGGCTATGCCAAGACCGAAAGCGGCGTCCATCGCCTGGTCCGCATTTCGCCCTATGACAGCTCGGCGCGGCGGCACACCAGCTTTTCATCCGTCTGGGTCTATCCGGTGATCGACGACAATATCGACATCGAGATCAACGAAAGCGACCTCAAGATCGACACCTACCGCGCCTCGGGCGCGGGCGGCCAGCACATCAACACCACCGACTCCGCCGTCCGGATCACCCACGTGCCCACCGGCATCATCGTCGCCTGCCAGAACCAGCGTTCGCAGCACAAGAACAAGGCGGAGGCGATGAACATGCTGAAAGCCCGCATGTATGAGGCCGAGTTGCAGCGGCGCGAGGCGGAGGCCAGCGCAACCCATGCCTCGAAATCCGACATCGGCTGGGGCCACCAGATCCGCTCTTACGTCCTGCAACCCTATCAGATGGTGAAGGACCTGCGCACCGGCATCGTTTCGACCGCCCCCGACGATGTTCTGGACGGCGCACTGGACCCGTTCATGGCGGCGGCCCTGTCGCAACGGGTGACGGGCGAAGCGGTCGAAGTGGAAGACGTCGACTGATGCGCCTTCCGGCACTGGCGCTCCTGGCCTTTGCCACATTGTCCGCAGCGGCCTGCGACCAGTTTCTGCCAGACGCCGACCGAAATCGGCCGGAAACGGCGCGCGCCTTTCCGCGTGCCGACCGGCCGGTGGCGCACATCGAATCCACCCGCTGGTCGGACGAGGAAAGCCGGGACCGCGTCAATGAGGCGGAGGACGTCATGGACCGGGCGGGCATCAGGCCCGGCATGACGGTTGCCGACATCGGCGCGGGCGAAGGCTATTACACCATCCGCCTCGCCCGGCGGGTGGGGCCTCAGGGGCGGGTTCTGGCGCAGGACATATTGCCGGAGGTACGCGACAGCCTGGCGATGCGCGTCTCCCGCGAAAACCTCGACAATGTCAGCGTCAAGCTTGGGGCGGCGGACAATCCGATGCTGCCCGAACGGAGCTTCGACCGGATTTTCATGGTACACATGTATCATGAGATCACCGAACCCTACGCCTTCCTGTGGAATCTCTACCCGGCGCTCAAATTGTCGGGCGAACTCATCGTCGTCGATGCCGACCGACCGACCGACCAGCACGGCACGCCGCCCCGCCTGTTGAAATGCGAGTTTGAAGCGGTCGGATACCGGCTCGTGGCCCTTACCCCCAAACCGGCGGCCGGCGGCTATGTCGCCCGCTTCACCATCGGCGGCAACCGCCCCCGGCCAGAGGACATCCGGCCGTGTTCGGTCAAGCGGAACCGTCGAGCCGGGTAGTTGTCCAGCTACCACATCCGTTCGGTTCGAGCTTGTCGAGAGCCCTTCTCGGCGTGGGTTCTCGACAAGCTCGAACCTGCGCTCGAAACGAACGGTGCTGATTTTCCAGTTCAGCTGAGTCTGGTGATATAAGGAAAACGCCCCTCCAGCCGCCGCCGGGACAGGGTCAGCCGTGGTACGATAGTCAGCTTGTTCTTGATCTGGTGGGGCGTCGCCCCCACGAAATATTTGAGTTCCCGGATGAAGTGCGACTGATCGTAAAAGGCATCGCCAATAATGTCGCGCCAGTCCTCGTCCGTTGTCGCGATCAGGGACGCCACTTTTAACGCACGATATTTGCGCGCCAGTAATTTAGGCGGCGCGCCATACAGGCGGTTCGTCAGCCGGGCCACCTGCCGCGCCGAAAGCCCTGTCGCCTCGATCAATGCTTCGACGCGGGGCGAACTTTCCTCGGCCAGCCAGCGATCCGCGGCCTTGACGAAATCCCGCATGGCCTTCGCCACGAGCTGAAAGCGGCCACCCAGAAACATCCAGAGCAGATCAACCGCTTCGTCTGGATCTTCCATTCCGCGCAGCGTTTCCAGCATCTCCAAATGGCCGGCATCCACGGCGCCGAAGTCGAACAGCGAGTCGGCATGATCAGAGGCGTCACGCCCGGTGAGCGCGGCCCAGCCAAGCGGCAAGAGCGCAACGCCCAGGGTCTGCAGCGGCCCATCGACATCGAAATGGATGGACGACATTGTCGGCCCAAGCATGCACACTTCGGGCGTGTCCATCTGCCGGCCGTCATGGAATGTGTAATGCCCCCGTCCCGACAGCATGTACCGCAACTGCGCGAAATCCGCACGCGTCCCATCCGACACGAAAGACATGTTGGCGGTGAAAAGATAGATTGAGCCGACCAAGTCCGTGAATTCCGGCGGCGGCTCATAATAGCGCAGGGCCACCATGCTTTCGCCATTGGGCTCGGGATAATCATGACGCATAGGTGCGGATCCCGATTGCTGGAAATTGTCGTGCAATGCACTTCCGCGATTGCCGGTAGGCCGCGAAGTCATGCGCCGACATCCTTGAACTCCCCCTTTGGCAACTTTGTGAAGTTGTTGGCCAGTCCGTAGACATTGGCAAGATTCTCGACATTTGCAAAGCAAAAGAATGGCCTGGGCGGAAAATCCGGCCAGGCCATTAAGGAAAAGGTCTCTTTGTCGTCCGACCAAGAGCCCTTCGGGTCGCACATTTCTACTACGACGATTCGGGCCTTCGTTTATTGGACAGAATCGACATCGGCCGATGATTCCTGATGCAGGAGGGCAACACTTTTGGCCGATAATGATCCATAATGGAACGTTGTCATTGGTGCGATTGCCCGCAAAACATCAGTTTCGGGAACGAAACATAGCGGGTCATACTGTGTCATGATCACCACAGTATCCGTTCAGGCCTAATTCAAAGGCGCTGGACTAACTTTTGATCATGAACCCATTTTAGGAGATGAACCATGACAGCGCACGCTTCGCGCATGCTGGTTATGGCGTTTGCCGGGCTTTTGGCGCTCGGCGGTTGCTCGGGATATGACGATGGCTACGGCTATGGCGGCGTATCGGTTGGCTATGGCAGCGGCTATTACGACTACCCCCGCTATGGCAGCTATTATGGCTGGTATGACGGCTTCTATTATCCCGGCAGCGGCTATTATGTCTTTGATCGCCTGGGCAAACGCCACCGCTGGAGCGATCATCACCGCCATTACTGGGAAGGCCGCAGGCATTTTCGCGACGGCCGGAAGGAATGGCGGGAAGGACGCCGGGATCGGCACGAATGGCGCAGCAGCCGTCGCGATGACCGGCTGGAGCTACGAAAGGAACGGCTGGAACAGCGCCGGGAATGGCGGCAGGATCGCCGCGATAGATCGGGCCATTCCGATCGTCCCCGACGGCGGGACCGCCAGCCCTGAACGCAAAGGCCTCTGGCACGGGCCAGACACGTAGGGGAGTGTTGCAAAAGTCCCGTTCGCCTGAGCTTGTCGAAGGGCACCCATAATGCTTCATGAATGGGGGGCTTCGACAAGCTCAGCCCGAACGGATTTGGCTCTCTTCGACTAATACCGACCTGCATTGAGGACGACCTACTTTTCGCGACAGGTAAAACTCGAATCGTCGTTCCCGCGGCTGGGCGGGGCCACCAATTTATGATGACAAGGGAAACAAAAATAAA
>CBHCMH010000054.1:0-8566 GCA_965974445.1 uncultured Rhizorhapis sp. | reverse complement strand
GACCATATGGAGGAATCTGAAGCCGAAGCGATGGAAGAATTGGAAATCGCGGCGCTTCGCTCCATCGGCATCGCCGATCCCTATGATGACAGAAAAAGGACATAAGGCACTCAATGGCTGACGACAGTAGCCAGTCCGGTCAGAAAGAACCGGACAGTAGCGAAGGCGGGCGAATATGGCGGGGGCTGCGGTCCCTGCTTTTCGGTAATGAGGGCGAACAGACGCTTCGCAAGGAGCTGGAAGACGCCATCGACGAGTATGACGAGGATGAAGGCGCGAAGCCGAACAATGGCGACCTGTCGCCGGTCGAGCGCCAGATGGTCAAGAACCTCCTCCATTTCAGCGAACATACGGTAGACGACGTCGCGGTTCCCCGCGCCGACATCATGGCGATCGAGGAAAGCGCCAGCTTCCAGGATCTGGTCGCCCTGTTCGCCGACGCCGGGCACAGCCGCATCCCGGTTTACAAGGAAAGCCTCGACACCATTGTGGGCATGATACACATTCGCGACGCCTTTGCGATCCTGGCGAGCAATGAGCCGCCGCCCAAGAGCCTCTCCAGCCTCATCCGGCAGCCACTCTATGTCCCCGAAACCATGGGCGTGCTGGACCTGCTCGCCGAGATGCGCGCCAAACGTACGCACCTAGCCATCGTGCTCGATGAATATTCAGGCACCGAAGGTCTCGTCACCATCGAGGATCTGGTCGAGGAAATCGTCGGCGATATCGAGGACGAGCATGACGAGGAACCCGAGGCCCATCTGATCCCCTGCGAAGACGGCATCTGGGAAGCCGACGCCCGCGCCGAGCTGGACGATGTCGCCAAGGACATCGACCCGGCATTCGGAAAAGTGGAGGAAGATGTCGATACGCTGGGTGGACTGGCCTTCGTCATCGCTGGCCACGTTCCCGAAGCGGGCGAAGTTTTGATCCACGAAGAAAGCGGCTGGCGCTTGGAAATTTTGGAAGGCGACATCCGCCGCGTCACCCGCCTGAGGCTGCACCCGCCTGTGAAAGAAGCGGCGGAGGAATAAGGCTGGACGGACTGGTCGTAACCCACAGAAATTGTTGAATAAATCGATTCAAAATTCTCCTGTCCGACACGCATATGCGTGAGGTTAGAGAAGTTATCGTCGCTCGGTTCGAGGAGAGCTATTCCGCCAGCTTCCGCGCCCTCTCCCGCCAGGCGTCAGCAAGCACCGGCATCTCCGCCAGCGCTCGTACTGCCGCCATGTCGCCCTTGGCGCCGCCGCCGATCAGGAGGTGGAACAGCCGCCTTATGCTCCAATTGGGCAAGGTCCGGTCGATAAGGCGCATCGCCTCACCCGCCTCCGCCTCGCCCTCTTCGATCACGCGGAAATAGACGCCGCATTTCCCCGTGCGCACCACCGTCGCCATGACGTCATTCCGCCCGAAGCGGTGGTCGAGCTTCCAGCAGGGCTGGCGGCCGTGGCTTACCTCCAGCAGCGCGGTGCCCAACCGGAACCGGTCGCCCAGGCAAATCGTCTCCTCGGTCATGCCAGACGCGGCGATATTCTCGCCAAAGGCTCCGGGCCCGGCGAACAGGTCATGCCCGCCGGTGAATTCCCGCCAAAAGGGATAATGGTCCTGCACATAAAGGTGCACCGCCTTGTCTGGCCCGCCATGGTGCACGGGGTCCGCCTGACTGTCGCCCGCCAGCCCCAGAAAGCCGATACGCACGGGGCCTTTGACCGGCTGCTTGGCGATCGCACTATGTTCAGCGCCTCGAAAGGGCTTCGGAGTCCCGGTAAGCAGCGCTTCTACCTGCATCATCATTCCCGTCCTGCCTGCTTCCCATTTTTCCCGACGATCCATATATGTCACGCCGCTCCCGCGAAAGCGAACATCTGGCCATCCGCCTTTCTTGTCCTTCGTCCGTTTCGCTTTTATGGGAGAGCGGATGGACATTACCGGCCTGCGTATCGCTCTCTTCAGCGGCAACTATAATTATGTGCGCGACGGCGCGAACCAGGCTCTCAATCGGCTTGTCGGCTATCTGCTGAGGCAGGGAGCGCAGGTGCGCGTCTATGCTCCGATGGTAGCCGAGCCCGCATTTCCGCCTACTGGCGACCTTGTTGGCGCGCCCTCGGTCCCGATTCCCGGTCGCGGCGAATATCGTATTCCTCTTGGCCTGTCCCGATCCATGCGGAAGGATATCGGCCGTTTCGCACCGAACCTGATTCATGTGTCCAGTCCCGATCCATTGGGCCATGCCGCCGTTAGTTTCGCACGCAAGCGCGGCCTGCCCGCCGTGGCGTCGGTCCACACGCGCTTTGAAACCTATCCGCGCTATTATGGCCTTGCCTTTCTGGAGCCCACGATCGAGGCGATGCTGCGCCGGTTTTACCGCCGCTGCGACGCTATCGTCGCCCCATCGGAAAGCATGGCGCAATTGCTGCGCGAACAGCGGATGAGCTATAATGTGGGCATCTGGTCGCGCGGTATCGACCAGGAGATATTCAATCCCGGCCGCCGTGATCTGGAATGGCGGCGCAGCCATGGCATCGCCGATGATGAACCCGTGATCGGTTTCATCGGCCGCCTGGTAATGGAAAAGGGACTGGATGTCTTTTCCGACACTATCGACCGGCTGGCCGCTGCTGGCGTTCGCCATCGTGTTCTCATCATTGGCGATGGCCCGGCCCGTGAATGGTTTGAAAACCGCCTGCCTTCCGCCATTTTCGCTGGTTTCCAGATGGGTCCAGACCTTGGCCGGGCCGTCGCCTCAATGGACATGCTGTTCAATCCGTCGGTCACCGAAACCTTCGGCAATGTGACGCTGGAGGCCATGGCCTGCAACCTTCCCGTGGTCGCCGCCAAGGCGACCGGTAGCGAGAGTCTGGTGTGCGAGGGCGTCACCGGCCGCCTCATTCGCCCGGGCGCGATTTCCCAGTTTGCGAGCGCCCTCCAGCATTTTTGCGAAGCGGCCGATGCCCGCCATGCCGCTGGCGCAGCCGGCCGTCAGCGCGCCGACCAATATGGCTGGGATCAGGTCAATCAGGCGCTGGCCGACACCTATCTGCGCGTGGTGCAGCAACGCGGCGCGGGCGCTGGCCTGCCCCGGCATAGTCCTGTACCCTGACCATATGGCAGACCTGTTCGGCAGCGACGAAGCGAAAGCACCCGAACCGGGCAAGGACGCACCCCTCGCCGACCGGCTGCGGCCCCGAGCCTTGTCCGAAGTCGTCGGGCAGGAGCATCTGACCGGACCCGAGGGAGCCATCGGCCGCATGGTCGCTGCGGGGCGTTTGAGCTCCATCATCTTCTGGGGGCCGCCGGGCACCGGCAAGACCACCATCTCCCGCCTTCTCGCAGATGCCGTCGGCCTCCGCTTCGAAGCAATCTCGGCGGTCTTTTCGGGCGTGGCGGACCTCAAGAAAGTCTTCTCGGCTGCCCGCGAATATGCCCGGCTGGGGCAGAAAACCCTGCTGTTCGTGGACGAAATCCACCGCTTCAACCGCGCGCAGCAGGATGGTTTCCTCCCCTATGTGGAGGACGGCACGGTAACGCTGGTGGGGGCGACGACCGAAAATCCGAGCTTTGAGCTGAATGCGGCTCTCCTGTCGCGCGCGCAGGTACTCATCCTCCATCGCCTCGACAGCGCGGCGCTGGGCCAGTTGCTCGCCCGTGCCGAAGCCCTGATGGAACGGCCCCTCCCCCTGACGCCCGATGCGCGTGAGGCCCTTATCGCCAGCGCGGACGGTGATGGGCGCTTCCTGCTCAATCAGGCCGAAACTCTATCTTCGGTGGACCTGCCGGAGCCGCTCGACCCGACCGGCCTGTCCGCCCTGCTTCACCGCCGGGTCGCGGTTTATGACAAGGATAGGGAGGGGCATTACAACCTCATCTCGGCCCTCCATAAGTCCCTGCGCGGCTCCGACCCGCAGGCGGCACTCTATTATCTCGCCCGGATGCTGGTCGCGGGCGAAGAGCCGCTCTACGTTCTGCGCCGCATCGTCCGCTTCGCCAGCGAAGACATCGGCCTGGCCGACCCGCAGGCGCTCATCCAGTGCCTTGCCGCCAAGGATGCCTATGAATTTCTTGGGTCACCCGAAGGCGAACTCGCCATAGTCCAGGCCTGCCTCTATTGCGCCACCGCGCCCAAATCCAACGCCGCTTATGTGGCGCAAAAGGCTGCGTGGAAGTCCGCCCGCGACACCGGTTCGCTGATGCCGCCACCCAACATTCTGAACGCGCCCACAAAGCTGATGAAGGACATTGGTTATGGCAAGGGCTATGCCTATGACCATGACCAGGAAGGCGGTTTTTCCGGCGACAATTACTGGCCGGAGGAGATGGAGCCGCAGAGCTTTTACCGACCCGTCGATCGTGGCTTTGAAAAGCGCATCGCCGAGCGCATCGCGTGGTGGAACAGCCTGCGCGAAGAACGGAATGCCGAGGAATAATCGCTTCACCCATTTCGGGGCGATCGACTGGTCTGGCGCAAAGGGCAGCAGGCACAAGGGGATCGCCGTCGCGCTCTGCGGTTCAGGCACCGCCGCGCCGGAAATCGTCGCACCACCCGGCAAAGCCTGGTCGCGTCAGGAGGTAGCCGACTGGGTCCTCGCCCAGGCGTCCGATGCCCCCACCCTCTTCGGTTTCGACTTCAGCTTCGCCCCGCCCCTTGTCGAACGCAGCGCCTATCTGCCTGGAGAGAATGTCCCTGCCGCCGCCCGCGCCTTCTGGGCCTATGTCGATCAGGTCTGCACGGATGAAGACCTCGGCGCGGCCAGTTTTCTGGAGCATCATCACCGTCGGCATTTCTATTTCGGCAAAGCGGACGGCGTGAAGGCGGACTATATGCACCCGCGCCGGTGCGAAGCGCATTATAACGCAGGCGGCGGCGGGAAACCCTCCACGGTCTATGATGCCATCGGCGCGGCGCAGGTCGCCAAGGCGAGCTTTGCGGGCATGCGCCTCCTCCACCGCCTTGGCCAGCATCTGCCGATATGGCCCTTCGATCCGCTCCCCGAAGAGGGATCCGGGGTCGTCGAGATATATACCAGCATCGCCGCACGCGCGGCCGGCCGGCCCAAGGGCCGTACGAAGATCAGGGATGCCGCCACGTTGGACGCCGCGCTGGCTGCGGTCGGTAGCGACCCGCACCGGCCCCTTGCCGCCTATGACGACCATGCGACCGATGCGATGCTGAGCGCCGCCTGGCTGCGCCGGACCGCACCCGACCCGCTTTATTGGTCGCCGCCGGACCTCACGGTACAAATTGCGCGAACGGAGGGCTGGACCTTTGGGGTCATATGACGGTAAAGGGCGCAAAGCACCCCTGTGCAGGCCGCTTTAGCTCAGCTGGTAGAGCAACTGATTTGTAATCAGTAGGTCGTCCGTTCGAGTCGGACAAGCGGCACCATTCCACCAGAAATGACAATTGCCGGTCGAATCGGCCACAGTTCCCCTCCCGCAAGCGAGAGGGCCTGTAGAGATAGGGCGGTGACATGCCCACCCCTAACCCCTCCCGCCAGCGGGAGGGGAACGGCAGCAATGCACTTATCCAGGGCGGGCTCAATGCATGCGTTCAGCCCGCAGCGGCGTGAAGCCTCATGATATTGTCCACGCGGGGCCGCTCAATGGACATTGCGCCCGCTTCGGCGGCCTTCCGCCGGTATTCCGCCGCCATCGCCTGATGCATCTTGCGTGCGGGGATGTCATCTGTACCCGCCGCCAGTTGCTCATGCATTTCCGCGCGTTCCAGATAGATGGCCGGGTCATCGGTGTTGAGCATGAAGAAAACTCCTGCCGCTTGCTCGTTTCAAAGCCGCCAAATTTGCAATCATGATGGACACGACCCGTGCGGCCTGCCTTCCGGGCGGTGCCTTTATCCATCAGTGATTTCCAAAAATTCGCCTTAAAAGGTTGGCTTTAAAGACTTTTCCAGTCGCTTGTCGGGCCACACCCCAGGCTGAGCCACTCCGATCCAAAATTGGTATAACCTGCGCTATCTAGCGCAAATCGGCCCTAATGGGAAACTAAATCACGACCGGGTGGTCGGGTTCAGCTTTCGGCTGGTCGCGGCGATGCGCGATGCTGTTTGAGGACCCGGCCGCCCTCGCCGTCCACCTCGTCCATCACGACGTCATAGCCCCACAGGTCGGCCAGATGCTGCAAGACCTGTTCGGCGTCCGACTGGGCCAGTTGAATGCCGTTCGTGACCTTATGTTCCAGCATCAGGTGCCGGTCCCCCGCCATATCGACATCGACGATCTGGATGTCGGGCTCCATCCAGCCAATATCATATTGGCGCGCCAGTGACCGGCGAATCTCCCGATATCCCCGTTCATTGTGGATGGCATCAACGGTCAGCGCCGACTCCTTCTCCTTGTCGTCCAGCTTGAACAGTTTCCAGCTCCGGATCATGTGCGGGCTCAGAAATTGGCCGATGAAGCTTTCGTCACGGTAATTGGCCCAGATGTGCTTCAGCGTCTCGTCGGGATTGCCTGATCCGGCGATATCAGGGAACCAGATGCGGTCCTCGGCCGTCGGATCGGTGCAGATGCGGCTGATGTCCTGCATGATCCCGAAGCCCAGCGCATAGGGGTTAAAGCCCCCATAATGGCCGGAATCGAACATCGGCTGATGGGTTACATTGGTGTGCGACTGCAGGAACTCCATGAACGCGCCGTCGGTAATCTGCCCTTTTTCATGCAGGCGCGTCATGATGCGGTAATGGCAATAGGTCGCGCAGCCCTCATTCATCACCTTGGTCTGCATCTGGGGGTAGAAATATTGGGAGATCAGGCGGATGATGCGCAGGATCTCCCGTTCCCACGCCTCCAGCCGGGGCGCGGATTTCTCCAGGAAATAGAGGACATTTTCCTGCGGCAGATTCAGGGCCTGCCGCCGGTAGTCCGCGACCGTGGGTTCCTGCTTCGCCTCTGCCGGAAGCGTTCGCCACAGGTCGTTGTAGATGCGCTCCTGGTGCGCATGCCGTTCCGCCTCCCGCACCGCTTCGGCCTTCAGGTCCCGAACCTTGGCGCGTGGATAACGGTGGACGCCCTGGTGCATCAGGGCGTGCGCCGCATCGAGCAATTTTTCGACCGCCTGCTGCCCATGCCGCTCCTCGCAGCTCATGATGTAGGCTTTGGCGAACTCCAGATAGTCCAGTATCCCTTCCGCGTCGGTCCACTGCTTGAAGAGATAATTGTTCTTGAAGAAATGGTTATGGCCGAACGCGGCATGCGCGATGACGAGCGTCTGCATCATCGCGGTATTCTCTTCCATGATGTAGCTGATGCAGGGATCGGAATTGATCACCAGCTCATAGGCCAGCCCCCGCATCCCCTTGCGGTAGAGCATTTCGTTCGACAGGAATTGCTTCCCGAACGACCAGTGCTTGTAGAAGAGCGGCATGCCGGTCGATGAATAGGCATCCAGCATCTGTTCGGCGGTGATGACCTCTATCTGGTTGGGATAGACATCCAGCTTCATCTCGTTGAGCGCGATATCCTCGACCGCGTCGTAGATGCGCCTGATCAGGTCGAAATTCCAGTCGCCGCCTTCGAAAAGGGTGGTGCCCACGCGATCGATCATCGGTTCAGCACCCCTACGCCACGCCGTTGGAACAATTCGCGGAAGACCGGATATATCTCGCGGCGGTGATGGACCTTTCGCATCACGAACCGCCCGGGCGGGGCGGCCACGCGTTCATAGGCCTGCCATAGTTCGCTGCCGCTGGACAGGGTGCCTCCCGCCATCGGATCTTCTTCCCGGCCGACTTCCAGATAGGCGACATATTGGGAGATGGGGATGATCTCCTCCTGCATCAGGCTGACCGACCTGGGATTGTCACTCGCCATATTGTCCCCGTCGGAGGCCTGGGCGACATAAATGTTCCAGTCTGCGGGATTATAGCGGTCCCGCACCACCTCCAGCATCTTTTCCAAGGCGCTGGACACCAGCGTGCCGCCGGTTTCCCGGCTGTAGAAGAAGGCCTGCTCGTCCACCTCCTCCGCGCGGTCGGTATGGCGGATGAAAACAACTTCGACATGCCGGTAGCAACGGGTTAGGAAGAGGTGGAGCAGCGCATAAAAGCGCTTGGCGAGGTCTTTCATATGCTCGCTCATCGATCCCGACACGTCCATCAGGCAGAACATCACCGCCTGCGCGATGGGCTTGGGATGCTGTTCGTAGCGCCGGTAGCGCAGATCGATCGGGTCGATATAGGAAATGAGCCGCCGCCGCCGTTCCAAACGATCGCGTTCCTCGCGAAGCCGCAGAAGCTGGTCTTCATCGACGGGCGTAAGCCCTTCCAGCCGCACGATCTCATCCTCCAGCGCCTTGAGTTCTTCTGACTTCGGACGCTTGAGGGCGATGCGGCGCGACATGGCGTTGCGCATCGTTCGTCCCACCGACAGGCTGGCGGGCGAACCGGAGGTCGTGTAGCCCGCGCGACGAAGTTCAAAGGATGTTCCGCCGATAAGCCGCTTCTTGGCCAGGTCGGGCAGTTCCAGATCCTCCAGGAACAGGTCCAGAAACTCCTCGCGGGTCAGGACAAAGCGGAACTCGTCCTCGCCCTCTCCCGTCCCGGCTTCAC
>CBHCMH010000053.1:0-8762 GCA_965974445.1 uncultured Rhizorhapis sp. | reverse complement strand
TCGCACTTTCCAGGGAACCCGGACCGCCTCTGCAACGGGAGGAGAGGGCGGCGAAGGGTTGCGCGCGAAGTCAAACACAACTATCCGGAACTGCCAATTTCTGGATCTGGGTAACGGGGCTGTGAGGGTCAATGTTCCCGCCGACAATCTGATCATCGAAGATTGTTCGGGTTCCAATCTTTACCGTTTTCTGGAAGACACATCCTCCAGCAGCACGAGCCCAGCGGTACTTAGCAATTTTGCCCTTCGGCGTATCGTCGCCCGCGACCTGGACCATGGCATGACGCGCATCCGCTATGGATCGCATGGCGGGGAAGTTGAGGATGTCGCTGCCTTTGGCAGTGGTCAGTGCGATGCCTACTGCGTTGGATTTCAGCTGGATGGCGAAGCGCACGACATAAGCTATCTCCGCGTCCAGGCCCATGGTTTCAAGGAAACCGGCAGGCCAGCGGAGAGCTATTGGAATGGCGATGGTTTTTCCGACGAGCGGGGCAATTACGCCATCCGCTACATCTCCTGCACGGCCACACAATGCACCGATGGTGGATTCGACTTGAAGTCGTCCAACGTCTATCTGGAGAACTGCGTCGCGCAGCAGAACAAGCGCAACTTTCGCTTATGGGGCAATGGCGAACTGCGGGGGTGCCGCAGCGAAAATCCCCAATATCATGGCGGCACTGGTAAGACTGCCCATTTCTCATTTCATGGGGGAAATATCGGCAAATTTGTCATTGATTCGCCGGTCGTGCGCGCATCTGCCGATAATAAGGCGCCTGTGTTCCTGATAGAAACCAGTGTGCCGCTGACACTGGAAATCCGCAACGCCGACATTGACGCCCAAGGAGCGGTTCTGTTTTCCATCGATGGGCCCGAACCCATCATCACCTGGGTCCCAGACCGGAGCCAGCAAAACATTCGTGTGCTACAAGAACGGGCGCAAATAACCTGACAACTCACGATCCGATCGAACATTATCCCGATATGCGTCCATTTTCCTTGGCGATGCCGCAAATCGTTCATGGCTCGCTGTGCAGGCCGGATCGGTGCTTTCTCCCTGGATTGAGTCGCCCAATTGGTCTGGCAGGCGCCGATAACAATTGAACGGCGCGCCATGTTCATTATATGTTCTGTTTACCATGCATCCGCGCAAGATCATCCATATCGATATGGACGCCTTTTTCGCGTCGGTCGAACAACGCGATGATCCTTCCCTGCGGGGCAAGCCGGTCGCGGTTGGCGGATCGAGCGCGCGCGGGGTCGTGGCGGCGGCCAGCTACGAAGCACGCATATTTGGGGTCCGTTCCGCCATGGCTTCGGTAACCGCCCGGCGAAAATGTCCTGACCTGGTCTTCGTGCCGCCACGCTTAGATGTTTATCGGTCCGTGTCGGAGCAGATCCGGGCAATCTTTGCCGATTATACCGACCTCATCGAGCCGCTATCGCTGGACGAAGCCTATCTGGATGTGACTGAAGATCGACGGGGACTCGGCTCAGCGACCGCAATCGCCGAGGACATCCGCCGACGCATCAGGGCGGAGACGCAGCTGACGGCATCAGCCGGCGTTTCCTACAACAAGTTTATCGCCAAGCTCGGATGGAAAGCTTGAGACCAAGTTGGCCGTTATCGCTGCGGATATTATCGTTGCTGGCGAAGCGGCATTTCGCCAGAGTTTGATCTAGGCTTTTGAGCGGGAAGAACAGCGGCGCAAATGGGAAGAGGAACGCCGTCGGCA
Source organism: uncultured Rhizorhapis sp. (assembly GCA_965974445.1). Lineage (GTDB taxonomy): Bacteria > Pseudomonadota > Alphaproteobacteria > Sphingomonadales > Sphingomonadaceae > Rhizorhapis. The sequence goes on along the minus strand of CBHCMH010000053.1, from coordinate 7,029 downwards.
ACGCATGGCCGAACTTGAAGCTCAGCGCCTCAAGGACCTCAAGACCAGCGGCACGCTTTTGGCGCAAGCCGAAGAAATCCGGGCTCTTGTTGCCAAAGTAAAAGCGGCTGTCCTTACGGGCGCGGCAAACATTTCTCCCACTGGTCTTTCGAGTTGGGAACGCTGGGCTCTTGATTATGCCGATGGGCTTGATCCCGTCCTTTCCGGGCAGGTCCTCTCGCACATCCATAAGCCGCTGGAATAGCAGTAGCCGTTCGCCATGTGCCCGGTTCGTAATTGGGGGTGACAGCAAGTCAATCTAATAGCTCACCCACCCTGACTCCAAGGCAGCCCGCCAGCTTTTCGACCACGGTAATGGTTGGATTGCGTGCCCCGCGTTCAAGGTCGCTGATGTAGGTGCGGTGGATATCAGCCTCGAAGGCGAACTGCTCCTGCGACCAGCCTTTTAGCTGGCGCAAGCGTCGCAAGTTCTGGGCCAAGCGCTGACGAATATGGGCAGGCGCGGGGCACCCGTTCTCTTTCGACCTCCTTTACTGCCGGCGCTGATGGCCAATTCGTCCAATAATCAAGTTGGCTATCCTAACGGTTTTCGATTTGGCATACTTATGTCCAGTACGACAGCACGGTCCTTCGACTCAGCAATGAGGGGAAATGATGAACGATCTATCGGCATCGGCTACCTGGGGCAGCACTGCGGGATATTTCCTGGCTCGCCAGGAAAGTCATCGCGGCGGCGTCTTTCCCGTCCATGCGCACGATCATTTCGAGGCGCTGCTGATCCTCTCGGGCCGCCGGGTGCAGCATTATGGCGGTCTGGAGATTGAAGCCAATCCCGGCAGCCTGATCTTCACCCCGCCAGGGCTGCGCCATGGTGCGACCATCGTTGGACACACCGCCAGCCTCTCCATCCAGTTCAACCTCAAATTCCTGCATCCCGAGTTGCCGGCGGATGCGCAGCGCCTGTGGTCGCACCCGAACACGCTGAGCGCAGCGCCCGAACTTCTGCCGTTCGTGGCGCAGAAGCAGATGCGCTATGAATGCGATCCCTGCTTGACGGAGAAGCTCCAGAGGATCTGGACCTCGTTGATCGAACGCAACGGCTCGCAAAGCCCGGGTGCGGAGCAATATTCGCGGGCGCAGCTTTCCATCCTGCTGCTGGAGGTGTTGGAAGCATTTGAGAGCGAGATCATCGAGGTGGCCGAAATGGAGCAGCATGAGGGCGCTTCGGACAAGATCGACGAATTGCGCCAGTTCATCGAGGCCAATCTTTCCGAGCACCTGTCGATCCACGAAGCGGCCCGCCACCTCGCAATCTCTTCCAGCTGCTTGGCAGCCCGAATTAAGCGGGTGACCGGGCAGACATTTGGCGAGCTTCTGCTCAAGGCGCGGCTGCAGCATGCGCGTGAGCTGTTGATCTATACCGACAGGCGGATCTCCCAGGTGGCATTTGAATGCGGGTTCGAAGACCATGCTTATTTCTCTCGGCGGTTCCGGCAGGATCTGGGCGTATCGCCGCTCGAATTTCGGCACCGGCAGCTATCGGAGATCGATTTGTCGGCGATCGGCACCCAGCGCCATTGATTGGGGAGGGCAACGAATTGCCAGCCGATAGACGATCTGTTCGGAAAGTTGCTTTCAGCAGCTCTGTTCCTTGGTCGAGGGCGGTCAACAGGCCCCATTTCGCCGAAGTTTGAATATTGCAAGGAGGATGGGGCATGACACAGTCCACCAACACCGAAGACCTCGCCCGGCGGATTCGCGTCAACGCCGTCAACATGGTCGATATCCAGGGCTTCGGCTATCTGGGCCAAGCGCTCGGCACGGCCGAGATCATGGCGGTGATCTTCGGCGAGAAATATTGGCGCCAGGGCGTGGACCGCTTCGTGCTGTCACCGGGGCACTATGCCATCACCTTCTACGCCGTGGCCGCGGAGATCGGCCTTATCCCGCGTGAGGCGCTCGCGGACTATGGCAAGGACGAAGCGCTGCTGGAAGCGATCAGCACGGAGCGTACGCCGGTTGTCGACATCACCTGCGGCTCCCTGGCCCAAGGGCTTTCGGGCGGCATCGGCCTGGCGCTTGCCCAGCGGTTCGCCGGCGACGGCGGGCGAACGATCGCGCTGATCAGCGATGGCGAGATGGAGGAAGGACAGACCTGGGAAGCGGCCATGTTCGCCGCTCATCACAAGGTCAACAATCTGATCGCGGTGATGGACGTCAACAATTCCCAGGTTGACGGGCCGATCACCTTCGTCACCACGGTCGAACCAATTGCTGACAAATGGCGTTCCTTCGGATGGAACGTCGTCGAATGCGATGGCCATGACATTGATGCGCTCCGGCAGGGCATGGACGATGCGCTTGCGTCGGATCGGCCGACGGTAATCCTGGCGAAGACCGACATACTGGGCGGGCTCTCATCTTTTCCGCCGACCGTCGATGGGCATTTCATCAAGCTCACTCCCGAATTGACCCGGGACGTCCTCAAGGAACTGTCCGCCGAGCCGGCGTGATTGGGAACTAACACTACTCTGGACTATCTGATTGAATCAGATCGCCGCTTTGTTTTTTTGTTTATCGCGATTTTCCTGGCCAGCAATCTCGTCCGATCGCTTGGAAATCGCTCTGGGAGACTGACCGTGCGAACAGTGCCGTCCTTTTGCAGAACTTGTACAGCGGGCTGCGGCACAAAGCTGACAGTCGATGATCAGGAGCGGATCATCAGCATCCGCGGTGATCACGACAATGCGATGAGCAACGGTTATGCCTGTTTCAAAGGCTTGCAGAGCCACGAAGCGCAATACAGTCCTGATCGCCTGCTCCATCCTTTGAAGCGCCAGCCCGATGGGACATTTGAACGCATCTCCATTGAGCAGGCGTTGGATGAGATTGCCGAGAAGATGCGGCATATCATGGACCGGGACGGACCCGAAGCGCTAGGCCTGTTCATCGGCAACGGGGCAAACTTCAACTCTGCTGCCTTCTCGATCCATACGCCATTCATGCAGGCCTTGGGGTCTCGGCACTTTTATACGACGAACACGATAGATCAGTCCGCGAAGATGGTGTCGTATGAGCGCATGGGATTCTGGGCGGCGGGCCAGCAGCGCGTCGATACTGCGGATGTCGTCATGGTGTTCGGGGGCAATCCCGTGCTCTCGCACGCCTCACTCAACTTTCTGATGTCGGATCCGGTCCGCAAGATAAAGGCGGCGAAAGCCAGGGGGATGAAACTGATCGTCATCGATCCCCGGCTTTCGGAAACCGCTCGTTACGCGGATATCCATCTTCAGGCGATTCCGGGCCAGGACGCGGCAATCGCCGCAGGTCTTATTCGCATCATACTGGAGGAAGGATGGGAGGACCGCGAGTTCTGCGATCAGTTCGTCGGGCCCGAGAGAATGGCCGCACTGCGCGAGGCGGTTTCCCCATTCGAACCTGACATGGTGACGCGCCGAGCCGGATTGAAGGAGGGCCAACTGCGCGCAGCCGCCAAGATGTTCGCGCGTGACTCGCGACGTGGACCGGCGACGACCGGCACCGGCAACAACTTTGGACCGCACTCGAATGTTGCACAGCATCTGGTAGATTGCTTGAACGTCGTATGCGGTCGCTATCTTCGGGAGGGTGACCGCACGCTTGTTGAAATGCTCAGTCCGGAGAGGCCGATCTATCCCGAGGTGATCCCCGCGAGTCGCACGTGGGAAAAGCTCCCGCCGGGTCGCATCCGCGGGATGGGCACGCTTCTCAACAGGGAGGAGATGACCGGTGCGCTTCCGGACGAGATCCTCACCCCGGGCAAGGGGCAAATCCGTGGGCTGCTGATCCAGGGTGGCAATCCGGTCATCGCGATTCCGGGCCAGAAGCGCATGGTTGAAGCGATGAAAGCGCTGGAATTGTCGGTGCTTATCGATCCATTCATGACGCAAACCGCTCGATATTGCGATTATATATTACCGCCGACGATGCCCTACGAACGTGCGGATTTGCCGCTGACAATTCCCACCGTAGTCTTCACAGACATAAACTGGATACAATACACCCCGCCGGTTGTTTCGCCCCCCGCCGGGTCTGAACTGATCGAGGACTGGCAGCTGTATACGGGTCTTGCAAAAAGGCTCGGGTTGCAGATCCAATATAATCACACGACCTATCTGGATTTGGATACGGTTACCACCGATGATCTGCTCGGCATTCGTGCTGCCGATGGCCGCGTATCGCTGGACGAGATGAAAAAATATCCCAGCGGCCATTCATTCGAATTCCCGTCAGCTTATGTGGCGCCCCCTCGCCCCGAAGGCACGGCTAAGTTTGATGTGATGCCTGGTGACGTGAGGGCCGAACTCGATGAAGCCCTCCGATATGAGATCGCGCCTGGTAACATCCTCAGCCACGGTAAGAAATTCTCCTATCTGGTTAGCAGTCGTCGAATGCGGCATGTGTTTAACAGCGTTGGCACAATCGGCATGCCGAGCATTCGTGCAAAATCGAAGTTCAATCCTGCCTATATTCATCCCGACGACATGACTGCCCTGAGTTTAGAGAATGGCGATCATATTGAACTCGAATCTGATGTCGGCAGGATCACGGCGATCGCCGAGACAGATGAGACGATGCGGCCTGGGGTGATATCCATCGCACATGGCTGGGGTATGGTCCCCGGCGAGGAGATGGATGAAGATGGAGGTGTTTGCGTTGGAGCCCTCATGGCGGCCGATCAGGACTATCAGCACATAAACGCCATGCCGCGGATGACCGCTATTCCGGTGAATATCCGACCTCTGAATAACAGGATAGCCGAGAATGAATTAGCGGAATTACATTGAGGCCTCAGGAGGTTGGATGACAGGGGGAATCGAAGCCGAGGCGAATGCCGGGTCGCGTGGCCACCGATTATGGGTTCGGCTGACACACTGGCTGATCGCTGCTGCGGTTCTGACGCTGATCTATTCCGGGGTCACCATTTTGATGGCGCATCCGCGCTTCTATTGGGGCGATGTCGGCAATGATCTCATCCAGCCGCTGTTCGAGGTGCCGCTCGGCCCCAATTATCACAATATCCGCTACTCTGCCGCGACGCCCTTTTTCGCCTCGCCCGACGGGCCGGTGACTGCCGACCTGCTGATGGCGCCGTGGAACCAGAATTCCTGGGCGCGCAGCCTGCATTTCCTGGCCGCGTGGTGCTTTTTGGCCGGGCTATTCGCCTATCTCTGCCTTGCCTTTACCACCGGCCATGTCCGTCGCGTCTTGTGGCCGCGCCGGGATGAACTTGGGCGGCAGAACCTGTGGCGGGATGTCCGGGCGCACTTGCGTCTGCCGATGCCCGCAGCCGAACCGGGTCCACCCTACGCCATCCTGCAGAAGTTGGCTTATACGGCGGTGGTGCTGGTCGCCCTGCCGCTGATGTTCCTGACCGGAATCACCATGTCTCCCGCCATAACGGCGAACTATCCGATCTTGCTCGCTATTTTCGGCGGTGCGCAATCGGCACGCACAATCCATTTTTTCACCTTCGCATTCCTTGCGATCTTCCTGCTCATCCACCTCGTGATGATCCTCCTGACCGGACCGCTGCGGCAAGTGCGCGGAATGATTTTGGGAAAGTGACATGACCGACAGGCCCCTCCTCCAACTCTCGCGCCGCGCACTTATTGGGGGCATCGCCTCCAGCGGTGGCCTGCTGCTCTCCGGTTGCAGTGACCAGCAGCCGCCGACCTATGGCAATATTTTGAGGATGGGAGACAATCTGACCTATAACGCCCAGCGCCTCCTGCTGTCGCGGAGCGCACTGGTGACCGAATATGACCGGTCGCAGATCAGTTCGATGCCGGCGATCGGCACGATCGACCCTGCGCGCCCGGATGTGGGTCTGCATGATCCCAAAGGCGGCGAAGCCTATGCTGCGCTTCGACGTCGCGATTTCGCCGACTGGCGGCTCAAGGTCGAAGGAAGCGTGAACAATCCCAGGAGTTTTTCGCTTGCCGAACTCAAGAAAATGCAATCGCGGACGCAGATCACGCGGCACACATGCGAGCAAGGCTGGACCGCCATAGCAGAATGGACCGGCGTGCCGCTGCGTTCGGTGCTTGCGGCGGCCGGCGTTCGCCCCTCCGCTCGCTTCGTCCAGTTCTACACTTTTGACCTGATGGCGGACGGGATCGACATGGTCGATGCGCTTCACCCGCAAACGATCCTTGCCTATGGGATGAACGGGCGAGAACTGCCGATCGGCCATGGCGCACCGCTGCGCCTGAGGATTGAACGGCAGATGGGCTTCAAGAGCCTGAAGTTCCTGCGACGGATCGTCGTCACCGACAAGTTCGACGACCTGGGTCGCGCTGGGACGATCCAGAACGGCTGGTCATGGTATAATGGCATTTAACAGGGGTTCCTCACAGCCCAGATGCCGTAATCGGCTCATGGGCAGGCAAGCCCCTGGTTGCGGGCAAAGCGGAGGAGATTGCCCGCGATCTTGCGCCCAATGCATGGCAGTTTCTGTCCGCTGGCGAGGGGACCAAGGGCGCGCGGCTTCATGACTGGGCGTACTGTGAACTCGCCGATCTCGCAGCCGATGAATATGATGAGACGAAATCGGGGCTTTGGACCCGGGGCCTCTTTGATCCGCCGCAATATCAGCGACGGCGATCTTGCTTTCTTCACAACTTGGTGCCCCGCCGGGACAGGCATCCAGACGCTTGTGTCCGTCGAAGGCCATCGCTGGGCGATCGAAGACAGCTTCGCAACCGCCAAGAACGAACTCAGTCTTGACCACAACGAAACGCGATCGTGGAATGGCTGGCATCGCCACGTCTCGCTCGTGATGCTCGCCTTCGCCATGATGGCGGTGATCCGGTATCGCGCCAACGACGCGACGCCCCCAAAAAGACTGAGGATGGCGACCATCAGGATCTGCAGCATGGCGAATCCGGCCAGGAAGCCGATCCACCAGCCGCGCGGATGGCGGTCCGCCAAGACGACGCCACCGATCGCGTCGCCGATCGACACCAGTCCGTGCTTGTTCTGCACGAG
>CBHCMH010000052.1:0-8823 GCA_965974445.1 uncultured Rhizorhapis sp. | reverse complement strand
CAGTGTTGAGGTAGACCTTCGACTGATAGTTCATGCCGCCGCCGATCTCGAGGCCCTTGAGCGCGCCTTCGACAGGCTTGTAGCTCGCCCATGCGGACAGGGCATGTTCGGGAACATAGCGGACCTGATTGCCGGCAATAGCATCGCCGTCCTCCGTCCCGTCAGGCCGGATTTCCGCGTCGATATAGGAATAGTTGACGTTGACCAGGAATTCCGGCGTCACCAGCCCGCTCACGCCCAGTTCGAAGCCGCGCAGCCGCTGCTTGGGTTCGGACGACGCGACGGGCAAATCGGTGGCCGGATCGGTCTCCACCGAATTCCTGCGATTGATCTGATAGACAGCCGTCTGGATCAGCAGTCGCTTGTGGAACAGGTTGAACTTCGCGCCCAGATCGAAAGTCTCGGTCTTTTCCGGCGCCAGGTCCGCCCGGCTGATCGTGCCGCCATCGTCGGGCACGGCCAGCGTATCGCCATTGGCGACCGAATTGCCCGGAGGGTTCAGCGCCTTGCTGTAGGTGAAATAAACCGTCGCTTTGTCGAAAGGCTCCCAGATTGCCGACACTTTGGGGCTCCACAGATCATGTGTCGCCGTGCCTGCTTCGAAACAGGTGTCGTAGGTGCCAGGCACTGCATTGCAGCTTGTAATGTCGCCGCCGGTGTTGCTGGAAAACTCAATCTGCTCCTGCTTCACCTTGTAATGCTGGAAACGAAGCCCGGCGTTGATCGAGAATTGCGGCGTCAGCCACAGCCGGTCGTCCACGAAGAAGGAGATATCCGTCGCCCGCGTGTCGCGCTGGCTGTAAATGTCGGTCGAATAGTTGGGCAGCGGCGAGCGGACCGGGTTGAACAGGTCCTGCTCATAGGGATCGGGGCGCACCTCGTCCGACCGGTCGTTGGTCTGATAGGACATGTCCGAGCCGACGACCAGTTCGTTGCGCATTCCGCCCAACGGTTTCGTCAGGGTCAGCGCCGTTACGTTCTGAATGCCCTTTGTGGTCTGGTAATAGGCGCCGCGCGGTGTGGTGCGGCCCATCGGCACCGTATTTGGATCGCCGTCGAGCAAGAACTCAGGGCAATCTTCATCGGTGCGGCAGCCCGGCACAGTCTGGCGGAAGCTGCGCTTGTAGACGCCCAGCTTGGTGTCGCTGGTGATGCTCAGCCAGTCATTGGCCTGATGGGCGAACTTGCCGGTCAGCGTGTTCACGACCACATCGTCCTGATCGGCACTGAAGCCGTAGAAAGTGGAGCGAGGCACACCAAGCTCGGTGACCGGTACGGCGACGCTATCGACGGGACCAGCAAGCGGCACGCCATAATCGACCAGTTTGTCCTCTTCCTGATGGAAGTAGATCAGGGTGAAGCTGGTGTCGGTGCCAAGGCCGAAGCCGATCGAGGGCGCGAAGCCCCAGCGGCGGGAATAGACCTCGTCGCGATCGACCGCGTCATTGTCCTGCGCCATGAAATTGAGGCGAAGGCCAATGGTGTCGGTCAGCGCCTTGTTGGCGTCCACCGTTACGCGGCCATAGTCGGCCGTGCCATATCCGGCCGTCGCGCTGAACTGATCATGCGTCAGCGGCTGCTTCGACGTGGTGTTGATCGCACCGCCGGTCACGCCCCGGCCAAGCGCGGTGGAGGAGGAGCCCTTCAGCACCTCGACCGATTCATAGTTGAAGGCGTCGCGGGTGAAGACACCGAAATCGCGCAGGCCGTCGGTGAAGATGTCGTTCTTGGCCGACTGGCCGCGAATCACGAACTGGTCGCCGTTGAGCGCGCCGCCCTCGCCTACCTGTGTGGTGACGCCCGCCACATTGCGCAGCGCCTGCTCAAGCGAGGTGATCTGGCGGTCGCGCAGCGTTTCGGATGAGATGCTGTTGACCATCTGCGGCACGTCGATGATCGGGCCGCGCACCGTGGGCAGGTTCATTTCCTCGCGTTCGCCATTCACCTCAATGCCATCGCGCGCCTGACGTTCGACCTCCGCGGCCGCATCCGCCGCATCCGCCGCAATGGCGGGGCCAGCCATCAGCATGGCGGCGGCAATAGAGGCGGGCGCAATGAAATGTGCGGGTGAGCGGGTGTTGGTTGACATGTGAGTAATCCCCTTTCGATGAGGGGCAGTTATTGCGACTCACTCGCAGTGTCAACCTTAATGAGAATGACTTTCAATATTTTTTATTTGCTCATGAAAAAGCCACAGACGAATGGCGCTTGCCAGGTTGGGTGGGTCGGCAGCGGCGATGCGGTCCATGTCGATCCGCGCGATCAGGGCATTGAGCGGCAGGGAATTCCGTTCGGCAGCGGCGCGCAGCGCATCCCAGAACAATGGCTCCAGGCTGATGGAGGTTTGATGCCCGGCAATGGTGACGCTGCGCTTGACCGGCCCCGAAAGATAATCGGTCATGTCAGCGCGGCATCGCCTGTACGGGGCGCGATTGCGGAAGCGAGCCTTCATGTTCCCGCAGCCAGGCCTTGCGCTCCACGCCCCCGCCATAGCCCGTCAGCTTGCCGTTGGCGCCGATCACGCGGTGACAGGGCACCACGATGCCGATCGGATTGGCGCCATTGGCGAGGCCCACGGCGCGCACGGCGGCGGGCCTGCCGATATAGGCGGCAAGCGCGGCGTAGCTCATGGTGCGGCCCGCCGGAATGTCGAGCAGGGCATACCACACCAGCCGCTGAAAGACGGAGCCGTTGGTTTCCCACTCGATTGGCCGCAGCGCCTCCAAATCGCCTTGGAAATAGGCGTCCAGCGCGTCCCGGATCACCGTGGACGCCGGGACGGGCAGCGTCTCATCGCTGCCATAATGGCGCCGCAGCAAACGGCGCATCCGGTCTTCATGATCCTCGAAATCCAGTGCCCGCAATCGCCGGTCCTCGTCCGTCACCAGCAGGATGGTGCCAATGGGACTCTGGTAGCGATCGAGGAACAGGATCGGCATGGTCACGGCCCTTTCTTAGGATCTGGATTCGCTTCAGCCTCCATCGACGGCGGGCTTTCGCTCGCGCAGGAACAATAGCGCAAATGCCGCGCCAATGGCACCCATGGCCATGAAAATAGACACCGATTGCAGCCCGTATCCGGCGCTGAACAGAATCCCGGCGATGATCGGCGCCAGCGCCGCGCCGCCCCGGCCCACGCCAATCGCAAAGCCTGTTCCCGTCGCGCGTACATGGGTGGGGAAAGCCTGCGCAAAGATTGCATAGAGCCCGACCACCCCGGCATTGGTGAAGAAACCCGCCGTCGCCGCGACCAGCGCCAGCTGCGTCAGATCCGACTGCCCCATGCCAAAGACGGAGACCATGACCGTGGAACAAAGCAGCACGCCGATGGTCAGCCATTTGATCGGCAGATATCGGCCAAGCAGGCCCAGCACCGCGCCGCCCGAAGCGCCGCCGACATTCGCCCAGACCAGCACGCCGGCGGCCGACGCAGCCTCAAAGCCCATGTCCACGACGATCTTCGGGATCCATTTGATGATGTAATAGAATGTCGTGATGTGCAGAAAATAGGCAGCCGTAACGATGAACGTCGTGCCGATGAGGCCGGGCCGCAGGATGTCGCGCACCGACAATTTCTGTTCCCGCGCATCTTCCGCAGGGATGGCCGAAGCGGCGGGATGGCCCATGCGCACAAGGATCCGGTTGACCTTCTCCAGCGCGCCTTCGGGCCGCTTGCGGACGATGAAGGCCACGGTTTCGGGCAAACGCCACCAGACCAGCGGAATGAAGGCCAGGGTGACGAGGCCGCCGAAGATGAAGACGGCGCGCCAATCCTGCGTCTTGAGCAGCACGGCTGCGACGGACCCGCCGATAACCGCGCCCAGGGGATAACCGATCGCCATCAGCGCGACGCAAAGATTGCGGCTGCGCGCGTTGGAATGCTCGGCGGCGGCCGCGTTGATGGCGGCCAGCATGCCACCAATGCCAAGGCCGGTGGCCACGCGCCAGAGCGAGAGGGCTTCGATGCTGGACACGGTCGTCGTCATCAGCATGCCGGTCGCCATGACGGTCAGGCAGGCAAGGATGGTCGGCCGCCGGCCGATGCGGTCGGCAACGCCGCCCAGCAGGATCGAACCGACCGCCATGCCGATCAGCTCCATCGACAGCACGATGCCGAGCGCCGCCCGGTCTATGCCCCACTCCGTGGCAATCCCCGGAGAGGCAAAGCTGATCGCCAGCACGTCGAATCCGTCCAGCGCATTGAGACCGATGGTGATGGCCACCGCGACGATCTGAAAAGGCGTCATTTTTGAATCAGCGATGATCTTTCGCGGGTCGGCGGTCATCTTATCTCCCCCTCTGATATTTTTATCGTTTTTTCATTCTGCGCCGGTTGCCGTGATCTTGGCAAGCAATCCGATCAGCGTCTGGCGTTCCCTGGCTGTCAGCACGGACAGCAATCGCTTTTCATGGGCCAGGATCAGCGCCTGGGCAGCCTCCAGCCTGGCCGTCCCTTCCCTGGTCAAATAAAGTTCGAACACGCGCTTGTCGTCGGCGGACGCTTCCCTGCGGACCAGACCATCGTCGATCAGGGAGGACAGCAACGGCACCATGTTGGCGCGCTGGATGCTGAGCACCCGCCCCAGCTGCGTCTGACCGATACCGGGATTCATCCCCACGACCGCCAGGATCGACACCAGCACCGAGCGCAGCCCGCCGGCCTCCTGCACCGCCCGCGCGAAATCAGCGGCCATCACGTTCGATGCGCGGCGGAGCCAGTAACCGACAAGGCCGTCAAGAAATTGCGTGTCCACATCCCGGTCGGCGGCATCGACCGATGGGGTGGATATCCTGCCCGGTTTGACCGCCATGTAATTCTCCTTGATTGTTATGTCACACAACATTATTATGCGATTCAGGTCAACGACAAATTGACGAGGAGCGGATCTATGACGCCTACTAATGTTCTCATGTCAATCGGCGGGCAATCGGTTAGTGGAACCGGCGGCCGGACATTCGGCCGGACGGATCCTCTGACGGGCGCGGTGGCGACGGTCGCCCCCGCCGCCGGACCCGCCGACGCGGCCCGCGCCGCGGAAGCGGCCGCAAAGGCCTTTCCGGGTTGGGCCGCGACCGGACCCAACGCCCGCCGCGCCCTGCTGATGAAGGCTGCTTCGGCGCTTGAGGCGCGGGCGGACGATTTCGTCGATGCGATGATGGGCGAAATCGGCGCCACCAAGGGCTGGGCGCTGTTCAACCTGGGCCTGGCCGCCAGCATGATTCGTGAGGCCGCGTCGCTCACCACGCAAATCAATGGCGAGGTCATTCCCTCCGACAAGCCGGGCTGCCTTTCCATGGCGATTCGCGAGCCGGTGGGCGTCATTCTGGGCATCGCGCCCTGGAACGCGCCGATTATTCTGGGTGTGAGGGCCATCGCCGTGCCGCTCGCCTGCGGCAATACTGTCGTGCTGAAGGCGTCGGAAAGCTGCCCGCGCACCCATGCCCTCATCATCGAAGCCTTCGCGGCCGCTGGTTGTCCCGAAGGCGTGGTCAATTCGATCACCAATGCGCCCGAGGATGCCGGCGAGGTGGTCGGGGCACTTATCGACCATCCGGCGGTTAAGCGCATCAACTTTACCGGATCGACCGCCGTGGGCAAGATCATCGCCAGGCGGGCGGCCGAGCATCTCAAGCCCTGCCTGCTCGAACTGGGCGGCAAGGCGCCGCTCATCGTGCTGGAGGATGCCGACCTGGACGAGGCGGTGAAAGCGGCCGCCTTTGGCGCGTTCATGAACCAGGGCCAGATCTGCATGTCGACCGAGCGGATCATCGTCGTCGATGCCGTCGCCGACGCCTTTGCCGCAAAGTTCGCCGAAAAGGCCCGGAGCCTCGCCACCGGTGACCCACGCGAAGGCAAGACGCCGCTGGGCGCGGTTGTCGATCAAAAGACGGTCAATCATGTCAACGCCCTGCTGGAAGACGCGCTCGCCAAGGGTGCAAAGGCGCTTTCGGGCGGCAAGGCGGAGAGCGTGCTGATGCCTGCGACCGTCGTTGATGGCGTTACCGCCGAGATGAAGCTATATCGGGACGAAAGCTTTGGTCCCATCGTTGCGATGATCCGCGCCAGGGATGAGGCCGACGCCATCCGCCTCGCCAATGACAGCGAATATGGCCTTTCCGCCTCGGTCTTCACCAAAGACACGGCGCGCGGCCTGCGCGTGGCGCGGCAGATCCGGTCCGGCATCTGCCATGTCAACGGACCGACCGTTCATGACGAGGCGCAGATGCCCTTCGGCGGCGTCGGCGCGTCGGGCTATGGCCGGTTCGGCGGCAAGGCCGGGATCGACAGTTTCACGGAATTACGCTGGATCACAATGGAGACGCAGCCGGGGCATTTCCCGATTTAATATTGTTGCCGTCATCCCCGCGAAGGCGGGGATCCATCTCCCGACGCAGGGTCTGGGGATGGGGCAGGAGATGGGTTCCCGCCTGCGCGGGAACGACGAACATAGGAAAGAGAGAGAACATGACCACGGAACGCGCAGAAAATGACACCGTCGCCTTCACCGTCGAAAACGGTATCGCCTGGGTGAAGTTCAACCGCCCCGAAAAGCGCAACTGCATGAGCCCCAAGCTCAACCGCCGTATGCTCGAAGTGCTCGACGAACTGGAATTCCGGGACGATGTGGGCGTACTCGTATTGACCGGCGAAGGCTCTGCCTGGTCGGCAGGCATGGACCTCAAGGAATATTTCCGTGAGACCGAGGTGCAGGGCCTGCGCGGCATCCGCAAGTCGCAAAGCGAAGCCTATGGCTGGTGGAAGCGCCTGCGCTGGTATCAGAAGACCACCATCGCCATGGTCAACGGTTGGTGCTTCGGCGGCGGCTATGGCCCGCTTTTCGCCTGCGACCTGGCCTTCTGTTCGGACGATGCCCAGTTCGGCCTGTCCGAAGTCAACTGGGGCATCCTGCCTGGCGGCGGCGCGACCAAGGTCGCCGTCGAACTGATGTCCTTCCGCGACGCCATGTATCATTCGCTGATGGGCGAGAACCTGACCGGCCAGCAGGCCGCTGCCGCCCGCCTGGTCAATGAATCGCTGCCCGCCGACAAGCTGGAAGCCCGGGTACGGGAAGTCGCGCAAAAGCTGCTCGGCAAGAATTGGGCGACGCTGAAGTCCACCAAGGATTGCGTCCGCCGCGTGTCGGAAATGACCTATGAGAATGCCGAGGATTATCTGATCCGCGCGCAGGAAGCGCTCAATTTCATGGACAAGTCGGACGGCCGCCATGAAGCGATGAAGCAGTTCCTTGACGACAAGACGTTCAAGCCCGGCCTTGGCCATTATGACAAGAGCAAGGCCGAGGCATAACATCAGGTCCGTTCTTGATTTGCGTCATTCCCGCGCAAGCGGGAACCCATCTTTCCATCTGGCGCGATGGACCATGTGACGAGATGGGTCCCCGCTTTCGCGGGGATGACGGCTGATATTATACTCCCATCAAAGAGGAATGCCGTGACCGCAGAAGCCCCGATCCCGTCCGCCGCCATTGACCGCCTGTTGCGTCCCCGCTCGGTGGTCATTGTCGGTGCGTCCGACAAGCCCGGCGCGCTCGGTGCTTCCGTGCTCGGCAATCTGGAGCGGCTGGGCTATTCCGGCGACATTCATCTTATCAATCCCAAGCGGGACGAAATCAACGGCCGCCCGTGCCTCAAATCGGTGGACGACCTGCCCCAGGGCGTTGACGCCGCCATCCTCGCCATCCCCCGTGTCGCGGTGCTGGATACGATCCGGGCGCTGGCGGGGCGCAAGGTCGGATCGGCCGTCATCTTCTCCGCCGGTTTTGCCGAGGGCGGCGAAGAGGGCCTGGCCGAGCAACGCGAAATCGCCCGGATCGCGCGGGAAAGCGGCATGGTGGTCGAAGGCCCCAATTGCCTGGGCATGATCAACTATGTCGATGGCGTGCCGCTGACCTTCGTCGAAATGCCGACGGCGCGGCTGGAGGGGCGCAAGGGCATCGGCGTCGTGTCGCAAAGCGGCGCGATGGCGGCCGTGCTGAGCGTGTCGCTCCTGAGCCGCGATCTTGGCATTTCCTACTTCGTCTCCACCGGCAATGAGGCGGCCAGCGGCGTTGAGGATTATGTCGATTATCTGATCGGCGACCCGCATACGCAGGTCATCGCCATGATCGTCGAGCAATTCAGAAAGCCCGCCCGATTCCTTGCCGCCGCGCGCCGGGCCCGGGAAGCGGGCAAGCCCATCGTCCTGCTGCACCCCGGCAAATCCGGCGCCGCGCGCGAATCCGCCGCCACCCATACGGGCGCGATGGCGGGCGATTACAAGGTGATGCGGACAAAGGTGGAACGCGCGGGCGTGCTGATCGTCGAAAATCTGGAAGAATTGGGCGACGTTGCCGATATCGCCGCGCGCTGCTTGGCCCTGCCGTCCGGCGGGACGGCGGTACTGGGCGAATCCGGCGCGTTCAAGGCGCTTACTCTTGATCTTGCCGAGGAAATCGGCCTGTCGCTGCCGGACCTTCATGACGACAGCAGCCCCGCGCTGCGCGCCGCCATGCCCGACTTCATCCCGGTCAGCAATCCGCTGGACCTGACGGCGCAGGCGCTGGTCGATCCGGCCCTCTATGAGCGCACCCTGTCGGCGCTGCTGCCGGACGAGCGCTTCGGGGCGATCATGCTCGCCATCATTCAGACCGATCCAGCTACGTCCTCGCGCAAATTCCCGCCGATTATCGAAGCCATCAAGGCATTGAAGCCCGGAAAGCCGATCATCTTCACCGGCGTCGATGAGGGCGCGGAGGTGCCCGCGGACTATATCAGCGGCCTGCGCGCGCTGGGCGTTCCCTATTTCCCCTCGCCCGACCGGGC
>CBHCMH010000051.1:0-8853 GCA_965974445.1 uncultured Rhizorhapis sp. | reverse complement strand
GGGCGGCGGCGCCCCCCCGGTTTTCCCCCCCCCCCACAAACCCCCCCCGGGGGGCGCCCCCCCCCCCCCCCCCCCCACGGCTGTAGGTCGCCCTCAACGCAGGCTGGTATAAGCAGCGATCCCACGTAAGGCAGGCAGCGCTTTGGTCACTCGTCGCCGAAAATGGCGATCACGCTCAGTTGCGAACTTCCGGCCTTGGCGCGGTACATTCCCGGCGCGTTGAAGGACCACACCAGTTCTCCGCCAGGCCCGGTGGCGATAACGCCGCCGGTGCCGCCCATCTCAGTCAATTCCGCGACAACGGCGTCGGCCGCCGCCTGCAGGCTTTCGCCCTTCAGCCGCACGCGCGCGCAGATTTCGTGCGCGACGCCGATGCGAATGAAATATTCGCCCGCCCCGGTGGAGGAAACGGCGCATGCGCGGTCGTCGGCATAGGTGCCAGCCCCAATCACGGGCGAGTCGCCGATCCGGCCCCAGCGCTTTCCGGTGAGGCCACCGGTAGAGGTCGCGGCGGCCACATGGCCGGACATATCCAGGGCGACCGCGCCTACGGTGCCATATTTCACATCGACATCGAACCGGCCGATCTTCCGGGCGCGAAATTCCTTCCATTGCCGCCGCCGTTCGGGTGTCGCGAACCAGTCGGGATCCACCTGCTCCAGCCCTTGCTCCACCGCGAATCGGTCCGCGCCCTTGCGGCTGAGAAAGACGTGCGGGCTATCCTCCATCACCCGCCGGGCGAGCAGCACCGGATTTCTGGTCGTGGACACGCCCGCCACCGCCCCCGCGCTTCGGCTGTGCCCGTCCATGATCGAGGCATCCAGCTCAATTTCTCCGTCATGGGTAAAGACGGCGCCGCGCCCTGCATTGAACAGCGGATCGTCCTCCAATATCCTGACGCTTTCCGTTACGGCATCGAGTGCTGATCCGCCCCTCGCCAGGATCGCGGACCCGGCATCAAGCGCCCGGCCCAGACCCGTCCTGATCTCCCTTTCCTGCGCAGGGGACAGGCGGTCACGCGATATGGCGCCCGCCCCGCCGTGAATGACCAAAGTCCATTGCCAGCCGTCACCAGAAGCGCGGGCGGTTGCAGTTGCTGAATTTACCATTATGAAAGCCCCAAATAGTATCAGGGAAGACCAGCTAACCATCTCAGTTCTCCATCTTTTCGTCCTGAATTGATAGGCGCCTCCAAATCATCGTGATGCATGCGCGGCGGCGGTAGTCAAAGGATCGAAAAGACCAACGGTAGAGCATGGTTTAATAGCACAGGAATAGGCCGCCGAAGGGCTTTGAGCGTCAGGCCGGCACGAGTTGAATGTGGGGGACTAACTTAATGCTGTCGTCACGCGGCTGTCGTATCGCCATAATGCTGGCCTCTGCCCTGGCGGGCGCCGGTCCGGCCGTTGCGGGCGGCTTTTATCTTCAGGAACAGTCGCCAAAGGAAATCGGCCGAGCCTTTTCAGGCGGGGCCGCCGCGGCCGACGATCCATCGACGATCTTCTTCAACCCCGCCGGCATGACCGAACTGGAAGGGGTTCAGATTTCCACGGGCGGCACGCTGCTGTTCATCGACAGCGTGCAGGCCGATCAGGGTTCCGCCCGAACCGTTGCGGGACAGACCGGAACCGTCCCCATTGGCGGCAGCGATGGCGGAAGCCCGTTTCACCGCGTCGTGCCGGTCCCGTCCTTTTACGCCTCGGCCCGGATCGGCGACTCGCCGCTGTGGGTCGGCCTTGGCGTCAGCGCGCCTTTTGGCCTGAAGCTGGATTATGCGCCGGATTTCTTCGGCCGCTACGATTCGCTCGCGTCCGATCTGAAGACCTACAATATCCAGCCGAGCGCGGCCCTGAAGCTGGGCGATGCAGTTGCCATCGGGGGGGGCATCGACGTGCAATATGCAAAGGTGAGCCTGACCAACGCGCTGCCCAATCTGTCATCCAACGATCCCGACGGACATTATAGCGTCAGCGGCGACGACATTTCGGTCGGCTGGAATTTTGGCATATTGGCGAAGGCAGGCCCTGCCCGCTTCGGTCTCCATTACCGCTCGCGCATCGAACATAAAATATCGGGAAGCCAGGAATTGAGCGGCCTGCTGGGGCCGCTGGCCGCAGGCAACGGGACACAGAATGTGACGGCCCCGCTCGCCCTGCCCGACATCGTCACTGCCAGCGCCGCCCTGACGGTCACGCCTGGCACGCGGCTGATGGCGACCGGCCGCTATTATAACTGGTCGCTATTCCAGCGGCTGGAGATCATCCCCGAAACTGGCGGTCCCCTGCGCAAGGAACTGCGTTACAAGGATAGCTGGAGCATCGCGCTGGGTGCCGAGCATGATTTCTCCGACCGGCTGACGCTTCGCGCGGGCGCGATGTTCGACAAGACGCCGACCAATCCGGACTATCTCAGCACGCGCGTGCCCGATGGCGATCGCACCTGGGCAACCATGGGCGCGACCTATGACCTCACCGACCATCTTTCCATCAACCTGTCCTATGCCCATGTTTTCATAGAGGAACAGCTGATGGATCGCACGGACGGCTTCTACGGCGGCGCGGTCGATGTCACGATGCTGTCCCGCAGCACGGGGGATGTCGATATGCTGGCAACGTCGGTCACGGCGCGCTTCTGACTCAGATCGGCGTTGGAATAGGGCTGGGCCGCGTCTATAGGACGCTGGAGCAGTAAAGGCGAACCCCATGTCCCTACGCCCCTGGCGCGATATCGAGCGGCGGAAATCCCGTCAGATCATGGTGGGCAATGTGCCCGTCGGCGGCGACGCGCCGGTCGCGGTGCAGACCATGACCAACACGCTGACGTCCGACGCAAAGGCCACGATCGATCAGATCCGCCGCTGCGAAGAGGCCGGGGTGGACCTGATCCGCGTGTCCTGTCCCGACGAGGAATCGACCGCCGCGCTGAAGCAGATCGTGCGGGCCGCGCGCGTGCCGATTATCGCCGACATTCATTTCCACTATAAACGCGCGCTGGAGGCGGCCGACGCGGGTGCAGCGTGCCTGCGCATCAATCCCGGCAATATCGGCAGCGCGGCGCGGGTCAAGGAAGTGGTGGACGCGGCCAGGGCGAATGGCTGCGCCATCCGCATCGGCGTCAATGCGGGATCGCTGGAGCGCGACCTGCTGGAAAAATATGGCGAGCCCTGTCCCGAAGCACTGGTCGAAAGCGCGCTCGACCATATCAAGCTGCTACAGGATCAGGATTTCCACGATTACAAGGTCGCGGTGAAGGCCAGCGACGTGTTTTTGGCCGTGTCCGCCTATATGGGCCTGGCCGAGGCCGTCGATTGCCCGCTGCACCTTGGCATCACCGAGGCGGGCGGCCTGATCGGCGGCACCGTCAAGAGCGCCATCGGCATAGGCAACCTGCTCTGGGCCGGGATCGGCGACACGATCCGCGTCTCGCTCTCCGCCGAACCGGAGGAGGAAGTGCGCGTCGGCTATGAAATTCTCAAAGCGCTCGGCATCCGCTCGCGCGGCGTCCGCGTCGTTTCCTGCCCCAGCTGCGCACGGCAGGGCTTCGACGTCATCCGCACCGTGGAAACGCTGGAGGAACGGCTCAAGCACATCCACACCCCGCTGTCGCTTTCAGTCCTGGGCTGCGTCGTGAACGGCCCGGGCGAAGCGCGCGAAACCGACATCGGCATCACCGGCGGCGGCGCGGGCAAGCATATGGTGTACCTGTCCGGCGTCACCGACCATCATGTGCAGGACGCCGACATGGTGGATCATATCGTCAAGCTGGTGGAGGCCAAGGCGGCGGAAATCGAGACAGCGAACGCGGTGGCGGCACGGGTGGCGGCCGAATAGGTTTCTTGTCTGCTTTTGGGTATCATCAGGCGGGCAATTGGTCTTGCATCGGAAATTGCCCTGAGCCTTTGGGCGTCGTTGACTATATTTGTCATACATATAAATCGTCAGCCCGATGACATTTTCTTTTGGGGGGACTTCACGCGATGATTCGAAATCTGGTTCTGGCTGCGACTGCGCCAGGCACTGCGGTGACGCGGCTGTTTGTTCCGGCAGCCTTATTGATATGCGCGCCGGCGGCGGCTCAAGCCCAGACCGCCGATGAACGAGCTATAGATGCCGCTCGCTCACTTCTGAAAGAAAGCGGTTACGAGACGCAAATGGCCGCGACCGCCCGACTGGTCTCGACAGCGACCTTCGATGAAGCCGTGAAGGCCTATTCGAACCAGCAGGGCGGGGAAATGCCCGATGATCTGGTGGCGGAAGTCAAAGCAGCGGTAGGCGCGGAGGTCGAAATTATGATCGCCCAACTGCAGGCCACCGGGCTTGAGGATGCAGCCCGCATTTACGCGCGTTATTTCACCGCCGAAGAAATCGAAAGATTCTCAGTGCTGCAACAGGATCCTGTGATGAAGAAGGCTCAGACGGTCATGCCTCAACTTATGACTGAACTCAGCCAGATCGGCATGAAGGTTGCCGCAGAGCGCTCGCCTGCATTGCAGGCCAAAATCGCCACATTATTGGAACAGAGATCTGCGAAGCAAAAACTGCCTACGTCCCATTGACAATGAAATAGGTTCCTTGTGGCCACTTGGGTATCGTGGTAGATAGTGATACCCAAGGATTTATAAATGACCCATCATGCAAAAATCATAGCAGGGGGTAAGATCGTCATACCTGCCGAACTACGCCGCGAACTGGGCCTGCACACCGGCGATACGCTGGTGATCGAGCGCGAGGGCAATGCGTTGGTGCTCAAGTCCTATCTGCAGGTTGTTCGGGAAGTGCAGCGCGAATTTCAGGCGATGATGAAAGAGCCCGACACCGTCGATGCCTTCATTGCCGACCGGCGCGCTGAAGCAGAACGCGAGTGAAGCCTGTCATTGACGCGTCGGTATTGCTGGCGGTGCTGTTTGGCGAAACAAATGATGACGGCCTGTTGCTGTCGCTGCAGGATGGCAATCTCAGCACTGTCAACATGACCGAGGTGCTGACTCGGGCGAATGATCGCGGCATTGATAGCGAACATGCAACCCGATTTCTGGAACGATTGCGCCTCCAGATGCATGTTTTTGATGTCGGCCAGGCAACCATCGCCGCCGATTTGCGTCCCGCGACCCGCCATCTCGGCCTGTCTCTGGGCGACCGCGCCTGCCTTGCGCTTGCCAGGTCGCTGGGCGCGCCGGTGATGACGGCGGATCGCGCCTGGGCGTCGCTCGATGTCGGGATCGACATCACCGTCATCCGCTGAGCATCCATGGCCCGGCCCACAGCCATTGCCCCATTCCTGGCCGCCTGTTCCGGCGTGGCGCTGTTTTCGATCATGGATGCCGTCATGAAGGGCCTGACGCTGGAGATCGGCGTCTACAATGCCTTGCTCTGGCGCTGCATGGCAGGGGCCTTGATGGGCGCGATTGCAATGCTGGCCGCCCATCGTCGCTGGCCGGCACGGTATGTGCTGCGTATCCACCTGCTTCGCGGGACCGTCGTCACCTTCATGGCGCTGAGCTTTTTCTGGGGGATCGCGCGTATTCCACTGGCCGAGGCCCTCGCCCTGTCGTTCATCGCGCCACTGATCGCGCTTTACCTTGCCGCTTTGCTGTTGAAGGAGCGGATCGGGCGGGGCGCGATGATCGCGTCCGTGCTCGGGCTGGTCGGAGTGGTCATCATCCTGGCCGGAAAATTGCAGGACGATTATGACAGCGAGGCATTCTGGGGCGCGGCGGCGATCCTGTTTTCGGCCATACTCTTTGCCTATAATCTGATCCTGCAGCGGCAGCAGGCCCAGCTCGCGTCCCCCATCGAAATCGCCTTTTTTCAGAACATGATCGTGTTGGTGATCCTGGCCATCGCCGCGCCCCTTCTGGCGGTTGTTCCCCGGCCCGAGCATGTGCTGCCCATCGCCGGAGCGGCGCTGCTGGCTTTTGGATCGCTGCTGCTGCTTTCCTGGGCCTATGCGCGTGCGGAAGCGCAGATTTTGATCCCGATCGAATATACGGCCTTCCTCTGGGCAGCGATATTGGGCTGGCTGATGTTCCGGGAGCCGCTGACCATCACCACCCTTGCGGGAGCCGCGCTGATCGTTGCGGGATGCATCCTCGCCGCCCGCCGCACCGAAACCACGCCTTTCGACCGGGCGGCCTAACGGGTCTGCAGCGCCCGGAAGATTGCCTCGATGGAATCCGGCGAGGACATGAAGCCCATATGGCCGCAGTTGACCTCTATCGCCGCGTCGCTTTCCTGCGGAAGGCCGCGCGCGCAGGATTCGGCGATGACGCCGTCCTGCCGGGACCAGATGGCGATCGTCGGCACCGGCGGTTTCACGTTCAGCTCGACCTCGACCGGCGGCGCGTCGATCGGATGGCGGGCGATGAATTCATAGAGCCGCCAAGCATAATTCGCCCGCAAGCTGCCGGAAAAAGGGCTTCCCAGCGTGATGACCCTTGCCACGCGGCCGGGCGCATATTTGGCATATTCCCGCGCGATCAGGCCGCCCAGGCTCCAGCCGATGACCGTCACTGGTTCATCATCATGCCGCTGCACCTGATCCAGCCGCCGGTCGATCCGCTGGAAAATATCCGCCTGAACGCCGAAGTTGCGGCCCATGGCCCAGCCATGGCTACGATAATTGGCGGCGTCCAGCGTCCGGCGCAGCATCGCCGTCGATTCGTCCGATGCCAGAAATCCAGGAACGACCACCACCCGATGTCCCTGCCCGTTATAGGCGGTCCGGATGGCCGGCCCCACGCGCGCGCCACGCAACATCCGGGGCAGGCCGCGCACCTCGCGCAGCAAAAGGTTGATCGGCGGCGGGGAAAGCGCCGCCGGACCTGCCGGCTTTGGTGTTGATGACTGGGCGAAGGCCACGGACGTTCCATCTGACATGGTGTTGCGATTACACTTTTATTACAGCGTAATCACAAATTTGTCATGAACGGAATCGGTCAGCCGTCGCTTCTGTTCGTCGGAGCGTGGACAATCCACCCGAAAGCGGGAGTCATACAACCTGCAGAATGAATGACTCATTGCGGGTCTGAGCGGACATGAGCTTTACCGTCATGCCATGAATGGCCCTTCCCACCCCTTCGAGGTTATGCTCAATACATTCCAGTATCAGGGCGCCAGCACTGATTCCTGCTCGACAGTTCCACCATCGGCCGAGCGAAGATGCCGTGGTTCCAATATGGCCGCGGTTTCGACCAGGTCCAGCGCCCGGCGCGCCTCGACATAGCGCCGCGCCTGCTCCATCCACTTGCTTGCCGCTGATCGGCCGGGCAGGCGCGAAACCTCCGCCAGCGCTGCATCGACGCGGCCTGCCTCCAATAACCGCCGCGCGCGCGCCAGGCGGCGTTCGGGCAGCGGCGATGGCGTGCTGGCGTCGCGAAGGACGACCAACTCACCCACTTGCCGTTTCATGTCGGCCCACCAGTCCTGGCTCTTCCCCCGGCCGACCAGCCTGGGCTCCAGCTCTTCAAGCCCGCCCTGCAGGTCCTGCAGCGTCACCGGTTCCCGCGCGGCATTGATGATGGTCGCGACCGCACGCGGCTGCGCCTGTCCGAAGCGAAGGCGGATCTGCCCCTCGATATAGCCGAGCGGCGCGCCGGTATCGAGCGCGCGGCGGGCCGCAAAGGCGACCAGCAATCCTTCGGCCCGGGCGGCATTGCCCGAAGCCGCCTGCGCCTGGACATTGATCCGCGCGATGCGGTCTTCCAATTCCGATACGCGTGTCGTCAGCGTCTGCGCGTGGTTTGCCTCAAGCTCAGGGACTGGAGCGTTTCCGGCCGGTCCATCGGCGGGCCCGGCGGCCTGCGGGGCCTCAGGGACAGCAGGCTTCTTGCCCATCCAGCCGTCCCAGCGGCTCATCGCCCAACCCATGGCCGCAAGCCCGCCAAGAAAGGCGAGAAGCAGCAGGATCGCCATGGTACGGATGGAATAGCTGCCTGTTGATCGTGTTGCGCCCATATCGCCGGCCATTGTCGTCCAAACGTCCTTCTTTAATCCCAGCGGCCCCTTATTTGCACAAAGCGGCCGCAAGAACTAGCAATGCTTCATCCTTCGGCACGGGCGACGCATCGCCGGAAGCCCACCCCGCCCCAGCCGCTTCCAGCACTGCCGGGCTGACCGCCGCCAGATGCAACCGCGGCCGCTCCCTCATCGGCACCAGCTTGGCCAGGCGAACGGCTCCACGGGGCGAATGGATCAAGGCGACACCTTCTTCGGGCATGATGGCGGCCAGCCCTTCGGCACTCCCCGCCTCCTGCGATTCATAGACGCAGCAGCGGATGATCGAGAGGGGGCCAGGGTTGAACTCCCGCCGGTCGCGGCCGCCGGGATGAAAAACCCGGCCATGACCGCGCGCCGCGATGATTTCCGAAATGGCCTGCGCACCGGAATGGCCCACAGCAGCGATGCCGAACCCGCGCGCTTTGGCGGCGTCCGCCGTGGCCTCGCCCACCGCAAAGACCGGCAAATGCCGATAAAGGTCCAGCTGAGGCCCGGCGCAGCGCAGCGTGTTGGCGCTGGTGAGCAGCATGGCGTCGAACCCTTCCGGATCGGGCGCCTCCCATGCGGTGGCATGCACTTCGAACAGGGGATAGCGGATCGGATGCAGTCCGCGCTCCTCCGCGCGGCGCGCCGTCGCCGATGCGCCGGGTTCAGGCCGCAGGACCAGCAGCGGCAGGCTCACGCCGAAAACAGGGCCCGCAATGTTGGACTGGCTCTGGCGAGCAGATCGCGGCCCAGTGCAGTCGCCGACGCTTCATCGCCCCGCGCCAGCCGCACTTCGCCCGCGACATGCTCGCACCCGTCGCTGGTCAGGATTTCGGCGCTCAGCAGGATTTCGTCCGCGTCGATCCGTCCCCAG
>CBHCMH010000050.1:0-9073 GCA_965974445.1 uncultured Rhizorhapis sp. | reverse complement strand
CAGGGCATAGGTGCGGCCCGCCGATAGCGCCTGCGCGAACAGGTCTGCCCATGCGGCGCGCGCCTGGAGCTTCAGTAGAGCGTCGCAACATTCGGCAAGGCGCGCGGCGAGCGCCTCATAATCCGGCTCGGCGTCGATCAGCTTGGGCGAATATTTACGCGGCTCGCCCTTCGCCGTCCAAAAGACCGAGAGCAACTCCGGCAAGGCCGCCGCCCTTCCCTCTCCGGATGCGGACCGCCAGCGTGCGATGAGATCGCAATGTTCAAGCGCCGTCTTGGTCGCCCATGCCGCATTGGCGGCGGCGATGCGGCCAAGGCTCTCCATGTCGAACATTTCATCCGCGCAGACATTTGCGATCTTGTCGGCGATGTCGCCCATGGGCAGGCCCAGCATCGAACGCAGCCAGGGCTGAATATCCTGCGGCAATGACGTCATGGCGTCAAACGCGGCGGCACAACGGCCAAGAAAGCCTTCTGCCCCTTCCTCCCCCAGTCGCAGGCTGAGGGCCTGCATATCCGCGATCAGCGCCGTATCGCATTCCGCCTCTGCCCGCACGAGAAGGTCCGCCAGCGCGGCCCGAGCCATCGCCTTTTGCTTCCGCTCATCCAGCGGACGAAAACCGGGGATCAGACCGGCCTCTATCGGGAAGGCCGAAAGCAGCGTCTGGCAGAAGCTGTGAATGGTCTGGATGCGCAGGCCACCGCCGCTCGCGTCCAATACCCTTGCGAAAAGGGTCCGGGCGCGCTCCTGCGCCTCCGGACCATAATCCTCGCCCAGCGCCATCAAATCCCTGGCCAGCGCCGGGCCGTCCATCTGCACCCACGCAGCCAGCCGGTTATGGATCCGTTCCGCCATCTCCGCCGCACCGGCCTTGGTAAAGGTGAGGCAGAGGATATTCTCCGGATTGACCCCCGGACGCAGCAGCAGACGAAACACGCGGGCGGTCAGCACATGCGTCTTGCCTGTGCCGGCCGACGCGGACAGCCAGACATGATCCTCCGGGTGGGAGGCAAGGCTCTGGCTGCCTTTCAGGGGTTGGAGGGGGGGTTGGGTCATCTTACCCTCTCCCTAACAAATCCGTCGTTCCCGCGAAGGCGGGAACCCATCTCCCACCACCTCCTGCTGGCCGAACGTTTGGGAGATGGATCCCCGCCTTCGCGGGGATGACGAGCAAAAAGGCAACAGAAATCACCCATCCCCGCCTCCCGCTTTCCCCCGCCCATACCACTCCTCCAGCCGCATAAGCTGGTCATAGTCGCCATAGGTCGGAATCTCCGGGTGGAGCTTCGCGGTGAAGGGTTCATTGCCGGTCAGCCATTTTTCCACCGCGTCGATGAAGTGAAAGGCGGCGCGCTCGGTGAACTCACCCGGAATGATCTTGCCATAGCGGCCGGTTGGATCGACCGGGCTCTGGCAATAACCGAAGCTGTCGGACCTTGGCGCGCGGCCAAGCGACCAATATTCAAAGCTGCTTGCGATCCCGCCCGTTTCCAGCCCCTCAAACTCCCCCTGCTCGGCGATCAGGCCCAGCAGTCCCAATTGCATGGCGTAACCGGCCGCCACCTGCTTGCCGCTGGGCGGCTTTCCCGTCTTGTAGTCGACGATTCCCAGGCTGCCATCGAGCATCCGGTCAATACGGTCGGCCTTGCCCGACAGGTCCACGCCAGCAATGTTCAGCCTTCCCCATTTTTCCGCCAGCAACGGCCGCCGTCCCTGCCGGATGCCATCGGCGACCTCCCGCGCGATCCATTCAATCGCCTGCATCAGCCGTGGCTGCCAAAGCGCGCGGACCATGGGATGCGCGTCGGCGTCGGACAGCATGGCCATCGCGCGGGGCGCCAGGCGAGATGGTTCCCACTGATCCTCCTTCGCCCAGCTTTCCAGCACGTCATGCACCGCCGTCCCGCGCCAGGCGGCGCTGGGTTCCGCATCCACCGGATCGAGCGCGGACAGGCCAAGCATCTTTCGGGCGTAGAAGCTGTACGGATCGGCTTTCAGGCGATCGACATCGGTGACCGCGATGGACCTTGGCCGTTCGGCAACGGGCGGACAGGGCGCGGGCTGGCTTGCCGGTGAATATCTCTCCGGCTCGTCAATTTTCAGGGCAAGGCCGCGATACGCCCCCGCCTCCTTCCACTGCGCGCCGGCCATGGCCTTCAGGCGCAGCCAGAAACGCGACGCAATGGCGGGGGCGCTGGCGTCGCGCCGGGAGCGGGTGATGAGCACCTGCGGCGCGCCAAGGCCATTGGCGAAGTCGTGGGCGGACAGGCCGATGCGGCGCTCAAGGCTAGGCAAGCCAAGCTCGTACCGGATCCTGGGCGCCAGCCAGGGATCTGGCGCAGGCAGCGTCGGCCACGTCCCCTCGTTCAGCCCGCCAAGGATCATGAGATCCGCCTGCTGCAACCGTGCTTCGAGCAAGCCCAGAATGGCGATCCGGGGATGCCCGCCCTGTGGCGGCCGGACGGCGGTGTTGGACAATATCTGTTCTAGCAGGAACAGGAAGGAGCGCGGGTCGGTATCGCGCGGCCCTTCGCCAGCGGCGGCCTCCATCTCGGCAAATGTGGACGCCGCCTGATGGCCCTGATGCCCCGCCCAGATTTTCTCCCCGGTGAGCGCGCTTGCGGCTTCGCGCAGGGCGGCGAGCTGGCCGGGGAGCGGCGTGGCGGTCGTGAAGGCGGTTTCGAGGGGCGCGAGAATGGCGCGAACCTGAAGCCACCAGTCCCCCAAGATGAGCCGCCTCGAATCCTTCACGTCATTCCGGCGAAGGCCGGAATCTCCTGAACCTTGATGTTCTGCCGGAGGAAGGAGACCCCGGCCTTCGCCGGGGTGACGTCCATCCAATCCAAGCAACTGACCCATCCCCGCCAACCCCGCAGGCGGCCTCGGCCCCCGCAACAAAAGGTCCAGGCGGCGCACCTGTTCCAGCCAGGCCAGACGCTCCTCCCCCGCCCGCACCAGCGGATGCTTCAGCAAAGCCAGAAGCGCGACCGGAGCAAAGCGCTCGGCCGCGGCCTCGGCCAAGGCGATCAGCAGCGTGCCGGGGGGCAATTCGCTCAATTTACGGCCCGCGCTGTCGTCCGCGTCAATGCCCCAGCGTTTGAGATGCGCGGACACCCGTGTCGCGAGCGCACGGTCGGGCGTGACGAGCGCCGCCGTCCGTCCCTGCGTCTCCAGTACCTCGCGCAGGGCGATGGCGATCGCCTGCGCTTCCTCGGCGGGCGTCGCCAGCTCGATCGCCCGAACCCCAGCAAGACTGCGGTCCGCCATTTCAAGATCCCGCCATTTCGTCGTGAGCCGGGGCGGCAGCATGGCGTTGGAGATATTGCGGCTGCGCACCGCGCGGGCGTCATGCCCCCCGCCCCACCGCCAAAGCGCCACTTCGTCGCGATGCACGCTCATCCGGTCGAGCAACAGTTTCAGCACATATTGCGGATGGGTTTCCACCGCTCGTTTGTGCCGGCCGGTTACCGGGTCGGGATCGAAGGGGCCGATGCTGTCCCATTCCTCCGGACTGAGGTTAAGGTCCAGATCGGGCAGGACCACTGCCCCGCGCTCCATCCGCGCAATCCGGTGGAGCAGGCCCGCAACTGCCGGGGCCGGAGTCGATATGCCCGCCGCAACGACAAAGCCCGGCGGCGGGGCCGTCCGCCAGCGTTCCGCGATATGGGCAAGCAGCCGGTTGCGCCGCTCCGCCATGTCGATGAGGCCGCGCGCCGCCGTTTCACGCGGCCAACGGTCGAGCAGAATATTGAACAGGTCCAAAGACTTGTTCCAATGATCGGAGAGATCGCCTGAAATGTCCAGGTCGCGTAGCTTCTCCGGTCCCACCCGTTCCACCAGCAGCTGGTCAAGCGTCTGGCCCAGCGCAGTGGCAAGGCGCATCGCCTCCCCAGCATCGACGGGCTGACCAGCAGCGGTGCGGACCTCCTGCACCATGCGGGCCAGGATCATCTGGCGTTCCATCGGCTGGATCGCGGGCGGAATATCCACCCCCTGTCCCATCGGGTCGAGCGCGCTGCCCAGCTTTTCGCCAAGCTCCAGATCGCCGACAGGGATCAGGCGCGGCAGCAACAGCCCCGTCTTCGCCTGCCGCACAAAGGCATCGCTGATGGCGCGCGCGGCCCTGTTCGTCGGGACCAGCACGATCCCGCGCGCAAGGCTCATTGAATCCTTGCCATGCTGGGCGAGCAGGCCTGCCGCCAGCGCGTCGGCAAAGGCCCGATGCGCGGGAATGGTGAAGACGGCGGGTTTGGTGGCGGGGGACGTCATGGCTGTAATGCTGTCCCCCCTTTTCGCACCTGAACTTCTATCGTCATTCCCGCGAAAGCGGGAACCCAATTCTCCACACTTTCCGGCCTTGCCCCAAGAGGATAAATGGGTTCCCGCTTTCGCGGGAATGACGAGCTATTACAGAACAAGCCTGTTACCGGCCACCCTACCCACCGGCAATAATCGCCTCCGCCTTCGGTATCGCCGCCGGAGAACCCACATCGAACCACAGCCCCTCATGCGAGACGCCATAAAGCCGTCCCTCCTCGATAGCGCGGCTCCAGAAGAAATTGGTGGAGAAGGCATCCCCCGGCGGATCACGTAGCAGGCGCGGCGACAACAGTTGGACGCCGGTAAATACGAAGGGTGCGAGGCGGCCGGAACGGCGGCGCGTGATTCGACCCATTTCGTCCATATGAAAGTCGCCCGGTCCCTTGTGACAATGCGCGCGGGCATGGGGCACGAGGAGCAGGAGCGCGTCCATTTTCTCATCGTCCCAATGGCTGCTCAGCATCACGATCGAGTCCTGCGGACCATCGATCCAGATATTGTCGCTATTGGCGCAGATAAAGGGCTCCTCGCCCAGCATCGGCAGCGCCTTGACCAGACCGCCACCCGTTTCCAGCAACTTGTCCCGTTCGTCGGAGATGAGGATCTCCATCGGGCTCTTGCGCGCGCGGACATGGGCGATCAGCGTGTCGGGCAGATAATGGACATTGACCACCGTTTTCTGGATCCCGCCCGCTTCCAGCCGGTCGAGCGCGTGGTCGAGCAGCGGTTTTCCCGCCACCTTCACCAACGGCTTTGGCCGCGTGGCGGTCAATGGCCGCATGCGCTTTCCCAGCCCCGCCGCCATCAGCATGGCTGTCCTGACGGACGTTCCGTTGATCATGCCTGATCCTGCTCCGTAAGTGCATGATGGCGTTTTTCGGCTGGGATATTGGCGGCGAACCAGTCCGCAACGGGGCCAAGCGCCGGATGTTTCAGGTCGCGTTCCAGCAAATCCCACATGCGGGGGAGGAAGGAGAGATAACGCGGCTTGCCGTCCCGCTTCCACAGGCGCGTGAAAATGCCGATGATCTTGGCATTCCGCTGCGCGCCAAGCACCGCATAGGCGGCGTCAAATTGACCACTGGGCCGGGCGAGTTCCTTGTAGCGGGCGATCATCTGCGCCTCAATCTCCGGCGGCACGTCGCGGCGGGCATCCTGCAGCAGGGAAACCAGATCATAGGCCGGGTGCCCCACCAGCGCATCCTGAAAGTCCAGCAATCCCAGGCCATGCGAGCTTTCATGATCGGGGATCAGCATGATGTTTTCGGCATGATAATCGCGCAGCACCGTCACTTTCGGCGCGTCATCCTCTTCCGCAATCGGCAGGACCGCGTCCCATGCCGCGCGATAGGCAGCGGCATCGACGTACAGCCCGATTGCGGGGCAATACCACTCCGTCAGCAGCCCGGCTTCGCGCTGATATTCGGCGCGGCCATAGGGTCGCAGATCGGCGGGCGGCCGGGCGTGCAAGTCCGCCAGCAAGGCGACGGCGCGTTCATAAACGCTCTGTTCCTCATGCGGCGCGGCCTCCAGATATTCGCGCACCCGGATGTCGCCGAAATCCTCCAGCAGGACCAGCCCATGGTTCAGATCGCGCGCATAGATGGACGGCGCGGCAAAGCCCTGCCCGATCAGGTGGTCAGCAACCGCCAGAAACGGGCGCGGGTCCTCGTGCGGCGGCGGCGCGTCCATCAGCACCGCCTGCCGGTCATGGTCGATGACGCGGAAATAGCGGCGGAAGGACGCATCACCGGCCAGAGGCAGCACGCGCGCATTACCCCAGCCAGCGGAATCGAGAAAGGCGGGCGCGGCGGAAGGGGGAGCCATTTCCAGGGTCATCAGCTGTTCACAGACTTCTCTAGATCGTCATCCCCGCGAAGGCGGGGATCCATCTCCGAACCTCGGGTCAAGTGGAACGGACAGGAGATGGGTTCCCGCCTTCGCGGGAACGACGAGTGAATGACGATCTGGATCATGTGAAAGGCCATCTGTCCTTCCATGCCGCCGGAACCTCGGCTGTCAAGCGTCTCGTCCCGTCATCCAGCATCTCGATCTCCAGGATCAGGCTGTGCGGCCACAGGGACGCGCCCAGCCGTTCAGGCCATTCGATGAGGAGGAGGCTGTCATGCAGCAATTCGTCGAGCGCCAGCTCCTCCGCCTCGGCCGCATCCTCCAGCCGGTAAAGGTCGATATGGGCCACCGGAAAGCGCACCACCGGCGGATCATAGGGCTGCACGATGGCGAAGCTGGGGCTGGGCGCTTCTTCGTCCAGCCCAAGTTCCGCGAGCAGCCCCCGCGCCAGCGTCGTCTTCCCCGCGCCCAATCCCCCCTTCAACGCTATGACGTCACCGGGCCGCGCGACCCGCGCCAGCCGTGCGCCCAGCTCCAGCATCGCATTTTCGTCCTCGACGATCATCCGCGCGGCAACTCCATGGTGACGGCAGTGCCCTGCCCCGGCTCCGACACCAGCGTCAGCGTGCCGCTATGCGCCTCCCCCAACTGCCGCGCGAGCGGCAGCCCGAAGCCAAGAGACTCACCGTTTTTCGCCTGTTCCGCCCGCTTGAAACGGTCGAAGGCCAGCGCCTGCGACTTGACGTCCATGCCGGGGCCATTGTCGGAGACCACGATCCGCGCCGTCTGCCGGTTGCCGTCGCCATGGATGAGCACGCGTCCGCCCGTACCCGTGTAGCGGATGGCATTGGCCAGCAGATGGTCGATGGCCTCGCCCAGGCGCTTGCTGTCGCCGGACACGCTGCCCAGGCTCTTGTCCGTCTGGACGGCGAGATCGATTTCCTTCGCCGTTGCCTCGTCCCGATAATGCTCGACCCGCTCCTTGATCAGACCGCCCAGCTCGACCGGCTGCATATGCAGGGGCAATGCCCCGGCCTCACCCTGGGTCAGGTCAAGCACATTGTCGATCAGGCTTGAAAGCCGCGCCGCGCTTTCCATGATCGCGCCCACATATTCGCGCGCCTGTTCGGGCAGTTCCCCGGCATAACCGGCATCGAGCATCTCTGTGAACCCCGCGATCGAGGTCAGGGGCGTGCGCAATTCATAGCTCATATTGGCGACGAAGGCGGTCTTGATCTGGTCGGCTTCCTCCAGCGCCGTGTTGCGGTCGCGCAGCGCCTGTTCGATCCGGCGGCTGTCGGTGACGTCCAGCATCGTGAACAGCGCATTGCCGTCGGGCAGCGGGATCGCGGCGAACTCGAAATGCTGGCCATCGGCAAAGGCGACCCGCCCGCCCCGCTGCTTGCGCTCTACCGTCGCGGCGCGCACCAGCTCGCGCACCACGGAAATCTGATCCGGCCTTGCGAGCTTGTACGCCACCTTTTCCATCAACTGATCGACCCTGGGATGCTCGGCCAGGATCGTTTCCTCAAATCCCCAGATCTTCCTGAACCGGTTGTTCCAGAGGTGAAGGCGTCCGTCCGATGCAAAGACGCCGACGGCCTCGAACAAATTGTCGAACGTCGCCGCGCGCACCCGCAACAGCGTGTCGCGCGCGCTCGACAGTTGCACCTGTTCCGTCCGGTCCTCAAAGATGAGCAGCAGGCCGCCGTCCGGCAGCGGCTGGGCAAAGACGCGCAAATGCATGCCGTCCGGCAGCAGCCAATTTTCCTCGACGGCGCGGGTGGAGAGGAACCATTCCCGCCGCTCATTGCGCCAGGCAAGGAAATCGCGGCTACCGGGAAGTCGGCCACCCTCCCGCATCGCATCGAGCACCCGGTCGAACTCCGGCGCGTCGGTCAGTGTCTCGGGGCGAAGGCCGAAGAGCCGCTGGAACGGCTGATTGGAAAAGCGCAGCGTGCGGTCCGCCGCGAACTGCGCCACGCCGGCCGACAGGCGATCGAGCATGTCGCGCTGCGCATCGGCCAGCCGCTTATATTCGCTGCGCGCCTGCTCCAGCTCGTGCATGTCGATGGCGTAGCCCGCCACCCCCGCCTCGCCCAGCGGCACATCGACGACCCGCATCATCCGCCGTTCGCCATCGATAGTGGCCGGCACCAGCCGCGCATAAGCCACGCCGGATTCCAGAGCCGTCGCCGCTGCGGACAAGGGAGAAATGCCGTCGATCGGCTCGACCAGTTCCATGCCGTTCAGGATCACCTCCTGGGCATCCTTGGCATCGACGGAACGGACATAGGCGGAATTGACGAGGGAAATACGAAGATCGGGGCTGCGGTGCCACATCGGCATCGGCGCTGCCTCGATGACGCCGGCAAGCGATTCGAGCGCGCGGGACAGCCGCTCCTTTTCCTCGCTCAGCGCCGCGATTTCGATCTGGCTTTCCGTCGCGTCGAACAGCCACAATATGACGCCGCCCGGCCCTGACAGCCCCGCGCCCGCCGGCGCGCCGCGAACGAGCAGGGAGCGTGACGAACCCTGCGCGCTTACCGGGCGGGTGAAGCTCTTGCCCGCCTTCTGCGCCGCGCTGATGTCGCGCGCGAGGGCGCGGCCGTCCTCCGGCATCAAGCCGCCTTCGGCATCGGTCAATTGCGATACGAACTTAGGAACGCTTTCCAGCCCCAGCCAGCCCGCCAGCCGGTCCGACGCATCGATCCTGCCGTCAGCGCGGACCAGCACCGGCAGGGCCGGCGCCGATTCCAGCAAGGTCGCCAGCCGATCCGCCTGCTCCGCGGCAAAGGCCGCCCGCCGCCGCATCGCGACACCACCATATACCGCCCAGGCAGCGCCAAGCAGCCAAAGCGCCATGATGATGCCAAGAACGGCCATGCTGGTTGAGGACAGG
>CBHCMH010000049.1:0-9104 GCA_965974445.1 uncultured Rhizorhapis sp. | reverse complement strand
CGACTGGATGTTGATCGGCGGGCGCTCGGCCGGCGTGACCGACGGGCGCGGCGCGGCGTCAAGCGCGGCGGCGCGTTTGTCACTGGCGGGCTGATCCTTCCCGGCCAGGCTGAAGCGGGGCAGCCTGGGCTTTTCCAGGCGAAACAGCGGCTTTTCCAGCGCCAGGCTGCGATACCAGATGACGAAGCCCGCAATGATCGTAACAGCCATCAATGTGCCGGAAATCCACTCAGGTGCGGAGCCGGGGGCGTTGGCGGCAAGGCTGAGGATCGCCTTTGCGGTCAGCAGGCCGGCAATACCGCCCCACCCGGCGGGCAGCGCCACCAGCGGATCGGGCTGATAGAGGGAAAGGGCGAGGCCAATAAGGAATATGCCCAGCAGACAGCGGCCAAGCTGCCCCTTCCAGCCCGGCATGGCATCCTCGCCCCACATGCGGCGGGCCAGGACAAGCATCAGGGGCAACATCAGCGCGCCCGGCACGCCCAGCAGCCAGAGCAGGAAATCCGCCGCCCACGCCCCCGGCCGGCCCATCATGTTTCCGATCGCGCCGCCCGCGACGGTGTTCATGGACGGATCGGTGGGCTGATAGCTCAGCAGCGCAAGCGCCAGGAAAATGGTCGCGAAGACCAGCAGGATGGAACCGATCAGCTCGCCGCTCCGCAGCAGGCTGCGTTTCAGCATTTCCCGCCATTCCGGTGTGCGTTTCGCCGATGCCTGGCCGGCCATGTCTCGATCCCTGAAATGTTCTTGACGTCACAATGCGCCCGACAGGGAGTCCGCGTCAAGGGTGGGGTGCTGCAGGTGATCGGATGCGAATCTCCCCTCCCGCTTGCGGGAGGGGAATGAAGATTGTTACCCCGCCACACCCAACTGCCACAGGATGAAGGCCATCTCCTCCGCATCCTCCTCCAGCGAGTCAAAGCGCCCCGATTTACCGCCATGCCCCGCGCCCATATTGGTCTTGAGCAGCAATATATTCTCATCGGTCTTTGTCGCGCGCAGCTTCGCCGCCCATTTGGCCGGTTCCCAATAAGTGACGCGCGGATCGTTGAGGCCGCCGGTGATGAGCAGCGGGGGATAATCCTGCGCCTTGACCTGATCATAGGGCGAATAGCTGCGGATCAGCTCGAACGCGGCCTTGTCGGTAATGGGATTGCCCCATTCGGGCCATTCGCCCGGCGTCAGGGGCAGGCTTTCATCCAGCATGGTGTTGAGCACATCGACAAACGGAACATGCGCGACGACCGCCCCCCAGAGCTGCGGGTCACTGTTCGCCACCGCGCCCATCAGCTCGCCGCCCGCCGATCCGCCCGAAATGCTGATCCGCCCGGCACTGGTGAATTTCCGCTCAATGAGGCCCTTCGCCACATCGACGAAATCATTGAAGCTGTTGGTGCGCTTTTCCAGCTTCCCGTCCAGATACCATTGCTGGCCCAGATCGTCGCCGCCCCTGATATGCGCGATCGCATAGGCAAAGCCCCGGTCGAGCAGCGACAGGCGATTGGTCGAAAAGCCCGGCGGTACGGCATAGCCATAGGCGCCATAGCTGTAGAGGTGGAGCGGGCCGCTGCCGTCCTTCTTGAAGCCCTTGGCATAGACCACCGACACCGGAATTTCCGTCCCGTCGCGCGCGGTGATGTGGAACCGCTCGGTCGCATATTTCGACGCGTCATAGCCCGAAGGAATTTCCTGCACCTTGAGCACTTCGAGTTCGCCCGAGCCGAGGTGATAATCATAGAT
The DNA here is from genome assembly GCA_965974445.1 of uncultured Rhizorhapis sp. GTDB lineage: Bacteria > Pseudomonadota > Alphaproteobacteria > Sphingomonadales > Sphingomonadaceae > Rhizorhapis. The sequence continues at coordinate 7,364 of CBHCMH010000049.1, read as the reverse complement.
GGTGTCGGGCGTGACCATCGATTCATAACCGATGCGCAGCTTCGTCACATCATATTCGGGATTGTCGTCCAGCCCCGCGACATAGCTTGCCTCCGGAAAAGCGATGCGCTTTGGCGTGTTGGTGGCGTAGTCGCGGATTTCGATCTGGTCGAGACCATCCTCCCGCCCCTCAACCACATAGAAATTTTTGAAGTTGGTGACATCGGTCATGTAGAAATGGGGCGAGGCGGGGATCAGCTCCCGCCATTCGCCGGGATTGTCGATGCTCGCCGTCGCCAGCCGGAAATTGGGGCTGGTGTCGTTGGTGTGGATGAAGAGCGTCCCCTCATGCTCGTCCACGTCATATTCGCGGCCGACTTGACGCGCCGATACCAGCAGCGGCTTGGCGAGCGGGTCATTGGCGGGCAGCAGCCAGATCTCGCTGGTCACATGATCGCCGGTTGAGATGGTGATCCATTTTTCCGAGCTGGTAAGGCCGATGCCGACGCGGAACCCCTCGTCATCCTCGTGAAATAGCTCGACATCTTTCTCGATTGCGTCGCCCAGCCAGTGCAGCCGCGCATTGTCCGTCCGCCAATTTTCGTTGGCGAGGCTGTAGAGAAAGCCCTTGCTGTCCGACGTCCAGACCAAAGAGGACAAGGTGCCGGGAATGACATCGGGCAGCATCTCGCCGGTCGCAAGGTCGCGCACCCGCGCCTCGAACCGTTCCGATCCATTATCGTCGATGGCGAAGGCGAGATAGCGGCCATCGGGGCTCACCGAGATCGCGCCCAGGCGGAAATATTCCTTTCCCTCCGCCAGTGCGGGTTCATCAAGCATCAACTGCGCCTCGCCCCCTGCGACCGGGCGGCGGAACCATTTGCGGTACTGCGCCCCGGTCTCGAACTCGCGCCAGTAGAGCCAGTCTCCATCCTTCTGCGGAACGCTGCTGTCGTCCTCCTTGATCCGGCCCTTCATTTCCCGGAACAGCGTATCGACCAGCGGCCGGTGGGGTTTCATCGCCGCTTCGAAATAGCCGTTCTCGGCATTGAGATAGGCCAGGACCGCCTTGTCCTTCACCTTGGGATAGCCCGGATCCTTCAACCAGAACCAGGGATCCTCCACCGTGTATCCATGGCGTTCATAGCTGTAGGGACGCTGCTGGGCGACGGGCGGTGGGGGCGATTGGGTCATTCGATCTTTCTAAGCGGGAAACTGCGCGAGAGAAGCGTTGGCAAGCAACGCCTCGTCTCCCTATGTTGGGATTGTTGCGATATACAAATCTTCGTCGTTCCCGCGAAGGCGGGAACCCATCTCCCGACGTCAAGTCACTGGGTTGGCTCAGGAGATGGATCCCCGCCTTCGCGGGGATGACGATAATTAAGAAATCGCGACGGCTCCCTATGTTGGTGTCCAATGCTTAAGATCAAGGAACGCTGAATGTCCACCTATGAAGACCGTCTGAAGGCACTGCGCGAACAATTGAAGCGCGATCGCCTCGACGGTTTCGTCGTGCCGCTGACCGACGAGCATATGAGCGAATATGTCGGCGCCTATGCGCAACGCCTTGCCTGGCTGACGGGATTTCAGGGTTCGGCGGGCTCGGCAGTAGTGCTGCCGGAGGAAGCGGCGATCTTCGTCGATGGCCGCTATACGCTGCAGGTGCGCGAGCAGGTGGACGCCACGCATTGGCAATATGTCGGGGTGCCGCAGAGCAGCACCGCCCAATGGCTGCGCGAACATGCGCCGGACGGCGCGCGCATCGGCTATGATCCCTGGCTGCACACGAAGAGCTGGGTCCGTCAGGCGGCCGAAGCGCTGGCGGAAAAGGGCGCGGAACTGGTCGCGGTCGAAAGCAATCCGGTCGATGCGGTGTGGCCGGACCGGCCGGCTCCCAGCAAAGCCAAACTCATCGTCCACCCGGACAGCTATGCCGGGCGGAACGCGGCGGATAAGCGGCAGGAAATGGCCGATTGGCTGACCTTAAAAAAGGCCGATGCGGCCGTGCTGTCCGCGCTCGATTCCATCGCCTGGACCTTCAACATTCGCGGTCAGGATGTGGACCGCACGCCGGTCGCGCTTGCCTATGCCATCGTCCATGCCGACACGACCGCCGACCTCTATGTCGCGCCGGAAAAGCTCGCGGATGACGTGCTGGAGCATCTGGGCAATGCCGTGCGCGTGCATGACCGGACGAGCTTTGCGGGCGATCTGGAGGAATTTTCCGGCAAGCGCATCGCCGCCGATCCGGAAAGGGCCGTTTCGGCCATATTTGGCCTGTTGGAAAAGGGCGGGGCCACCATCCTCGAACTACGCGATCCTGCAGTCCTTCCCAAGGCGGTCAAAAACGAAGTCGAAATCGCAGGCCACAAGGCAGCCCAGGCCCGCGATGGCGCAGCCCTCTCCCGCTTCCTCCACTGGCTGTCGGTTGAAGGACCGAAGGGCAACCAAACCGAACTATCCGCCGCCGCCCGCCTACGTGACTTTAGAGAAGATACAGGCTGCCTCATCGACCTCTCCTTCGACACGATTAGCGGCTCCGGCCCCAATGGCGCGGTCGTCCACTACCGCGTCGAGGAAAAGACCAACCGCCCGATCGAGCCGGGAACGCTCTATCTGGTCGATTCCGGCGGGCAGTATCGCGACGGCACCACCGACGTCACCCGCACCATCGCCATCGGCACGCCCAGCGCGGAGATGCGGGACCGCTTCACGCTGGTCCTGAAGGGCCATATCGCGCTCGCGCTGGCGCAATTCCCGAAGGGCACGCGCGGGTCGCAGCTCGACGTATTGGCGCGCCAATATCTCTGGGCGGCGGGGCTCGACTATGCCCATGGCACTGGCCACGGCGTCGGCAGCTTCCTTTCCGTCCATGAAGGCCCGCAGCGCATCGCCACATCCAGCGTCGGCGACGAACCCTTGCAGCCCGGCATGATCCTGTCCAACGAGCCCGGCTATTACAAGGCAGGCGAATATGGCATCCGCATCGAAAATCTGGTGCTGGTCGAACGCCGCGAAGTGGCGGGCGCGGAGCAGGAGATGATGGGTTTCGAAACGCTGACCTTCGCGCCGCTCGACCGGCATCTGGTGGAGGTGGCGATGCTGACGGACGCGGAGCGGGAATGGCTCAACTGCTATCACGCCCGGGTGCTGGAGGTTGTCGGGCCAAAGCTTGAGGGCGCCGCGTTGGCTTGGCTGGAGGGGGCCTGCGCGCCGCTATAGCCGCTTGTTTCCTCAACTTGTGTGAGGGTGCCTTTTCCGCCAAGGCGGAAATGACGGAATATGGAGAAACAAGTGTCACCTAACGACCTCGACCGCGCCCTCGGCTTCACCATCAACTCCCGCCATGCGCGCGGGCGGGTGGTTCGGCTTGGTCCGGTGCTGGATGCCGTGCTGTCCGCCCATGCCTATCCGCCGGTCATCGAAAAGCTGCTGGGCGAAGCGCTGGCGCTGACCGCGCTGCTGGGTACGATGCTGAAGGATATCGGCGGCCAGCTCACCATTCAGGCACAGACCGAAAATGGCGTCGTCGAATTGCTGGTATGCGATTACAAGGGCGGCGAACTGCGCGGCTATGTGAAGTTCGACGAGGACCGCTTGGCCGAACAGCCGGCCGATCCAACGCTGTTTGCGCTGTTCGGCAAGGGCTATCTCGCGATCACCTTCGACCAGGCCGTCTCGGGCGAACGCTATCAGGGCATCGTGCCGTTGGAAGGCGTATCGCTGGGGGAAGCGGCCGAACATTATTTCAGCCAGTCCGAACAGATCCCCAGCCTTGTCCGCATCGCTGTCCGGCACGAGCCGGGTGAAGGCTGCATCGCGGCCGGCCTGCTCCTGCAGCACCTGCCGGAGGGGGAGGAGGGGCGCGAACGGCTGCATGTCCGCATGGACCATCCCGAGTGGGAACATATCCATGCGCTGGCGGTCACGCTGAAGGATGAAGAGCTGACCAGCCCCAGCCTGCCGCTGGAGGACATCGTCTGGCGCCTGTTCCATGACGAAGGGGAAGTCCGCGTGCTGACGCCGGTAGCGATGACGCGCGGCTGCCGCTGCGACATGGACCATATTCGCGATGTGATCGCCCGCTTTCCGCCAGACCAAAGGACTGAAATGGCTGATGAGAGTGGAATCATCAGCGTCGATTGCGCCTTCTGTTCGCGCATCTTTCCGGTGAATGCCCATAGTTTTCAGAACTGATCGTCACCCTGAACTTGTTTCAGGGTCCATAAGCTCTACGATGCCGTCTCGTTCGCAGATGCTTGTGAATCCCGCATGACGATACCGGAACTCAAACAGGGACATTCATGACCAGCCAAATCAGCGCCGCTTCGACATCGGCCCATGCCGACAATATGGCATCGAAGCTGACCGCGCTTTCGACCTCAACCCGCAACTGGATCACCGACAACAGCCTGGACATTGGCCTGGCGGTCATCGCGGGGATTGCCATTTACCTGCTGCTCGGCCTTGCCCGCGGCCTGGGCATGCGTCTGCGTAGCAAAGTGGATCCGCTGGGCTTCGCGCCGATCATCGGCCGCGTCATTGCGAAAACCGGGCAGTTCTTCATGATCATGGTGTCGGCCAGACTGGTCACCGGCTATACCGATCCTCCCACCGTGGTCACGCAGGCCGTTGGATTTCTGTTCACCATATCCGCAGTGTTCCAGGGCGCGATATGGTTGCGCGAACTCATCATGGGGGTGCTGGAGCGACGGGCGAGCGAAGGCGTGCCCGGCGATACGCTGGTCAATGCCATGGGCGTTATCCGCGTGGTCGTCACCTTCGCGCTGTTCGCCATCGCCACGGTCATGGTGCTCGATAATCTGGGGGTCAACGTCACCGGCCTTGTCGCGGGCCTTGGCATTGGCGGCATTGCCATCGGCCTTGCCGCGCAGGGCATCTTCTCCGACCTGTTCGCCGCGCTGTCGATCATCTTCGACCGGCCTTTCCTGAAGGGGGAGACGATCAATTATGACCAGACAGTGGCGACGGTGGAGAAAATCGGCCTGAAAAGCACCCGCTTGCGTGCGATCACCGGCGAGAAGAAGATCATTTCCAACACCAATCTGCTGGGCAAGGAAATCACCAGCTATGCCGAACTGGATCATCGCCGCCTTCGCTTCGGGATCGGTGTGATCTACCAGACCTCTCCCGATCTTGCCGAACGCATTCCTGATCTTCTGCGGGAAATCGTAGAGGGCCATGGAGCGGTCTTCGTTCGCAGCGGCTTTATCGGTTTCGGGCAAAGCTCGCTGGATTTCGAGATCGAGTTTGAAGTCTACAACCCCGATTATGAACAGGTCTACCGCACCCGCCACGCGATCGGCTTGGCCATCTTACGCCGGTTCAACGAAGCGGGGCTGGAATTCGCTTATCCCACCCAGACAACCTTCACCGCCGCCCCCAACGGGACGATGGTGATGCCTTATGCGGTGAAGCGGTAGGGGCGGGGTAGGGCGATAATATAGATGGCCGTCTGACAGGTTCTACCGTACCGGCTGCACGGCCATATTGGCGCGCGCTGCCAGTTCCAGCCGCCCATCCCATTCCTTCTGGCAATCGGGCTTCAGCTTCGTCTTCTTCCAGCATTTCTCATCGAATGACGGCAGGACGGCTCTGAAATTATAGGTGGGGTTGCCAAAGGCCTGTTCGCCATGGGGCGCCAGGCTGTTGCGCAGCTCGCGCATGCGCTTGCGGGCGACCTCGATCAGCGTGCCGCGCGGCTGGAAAATGGCGTCCCGGCCGATCGATCCAGCGGTCTGGCAGAAATTGAGCTGCGCGCGCACGGTCGAAAAACCCAGATAGGTACGCGTACCATATTGATCGAGCGCCTTCTGCCCCCCCTTGCCCTGCACCCGCTTGAAATAAGCCTCCAGCGTCTTGAACGCGGCGGCCAGTTCGGCCTCATGCTGGGCCAGCATCGCATTATAATTGCTGAGCGTCAGCAGCGTGGGCTCAAACTGGCATTGCAGCGCCGCGACATTCAGGCCCGCGCGCAGGTTCCATAGGAGGGCAGCGCGATATTCGGCGGGCGTGGCGCCAGGCAATATATAGCCCAGATCGGTCTCATTCCCGTCCACAGCGGGGCCGGCAAGATCGGCGGGCTTCCAGAAAAACTGCGCCGATGCTGGCATGGAGATGCCCATCAGCACGGCGACCGCCGCCAGCCTCAGGGTCAGGCGCAGCTTCAGGCGACCAGAGGCGGTCCGGATGCTCATCCAAGTCTTTGCATTCATTTCACTCTCCGTATTGCCCCGCCATCATATCGTTATTGGTCCGCAATCGTCTCTTCATTGGCGTCGGCTTCCGCCGCGCCGTTGCTCGTTTCAGCGGCGGCAGGACGGGTGGCGGTCGGCGCGGGCGGCAAGGCCAGGCCTTCGGACTGCACGCCGTCCAGATCGGTCATCGCATCGCTCGCCGTGCCATCCACCACTTCCATGTCCCGCATCGTGACACTTTGTTCACCGTCATCTTGCGTGCCTCCGCAAGCGGCCAGAAGTATCGCCGCCATCCCCAGGGCGACAATGTTCGGATTGGAAAAGCGCGACATGATTATATTTTCTCCGATGCTGTTGATCCGATCCCCCCGGATCGGCGTCTTGAATTGAAGGTTAAGAATTTAGCTTAGCCCCGCATATTGCAGAGCTCAAGCGGCCGATTTGCAGGAGCCCAGACCCCTCAGAAATGCAGGAAAATGCTGCTTCAGCGCGGCGTCGAAATCCGCCATGCTCACCGTCTTGCCCAATTGCGCCAGGCTGGTGACGGGAAACTCGCTGATGCCGCACGGCACGATGCCCGAAAAATGCGACATGTCGGGGTCGATGTTGACGGAAAAGCCGTGCAGCGTCACCCAGCGGCGCACGCGGACCCCGATCGCGCCGATCTTTGCCTCCCGTCCGTCCGGCCCATCGGTCCAGATGCCGATGCGGCCATCGGCTCGTCGCGCCGCGACATCGAACTCACCCAGCGCCGCGATGACCCAGCCTTCCAGGTTATGGACGAAATTGCGCACATCCTTGCCGCGCGCGCCAAGGTTGATCTGGACGTAGCCGATGCGCTGGCCCGGCCCATGATAGGTATAGCGCCCGCCGCGTCCCGCATCGAACACCGGAAAGCACTTGTCCAGCAGTTCGGCCGGATCGGCGCTGGTCCCGGCCGTGTAGAGCGGCGGGTGCTGAAGCAGCCAGACCCGCTCCCCGGCCGTTCCCCCGGTGATCGCCGCCGCCCGCGCCTCCATTTCCGACAACGCGTCCGGATAGGGCACCAACCCCTCCTCAACCCGCCATTCGATATCCTCGTCCATATTCCCGTTCGTGGTCATCCGCCTTCCTTGACTTGGGCCGGACGACATATCAAGGTCCATCGCCATTCGTCCCCCGCCCACC
>CBHCMH010000048.1:0-9110 GCA_965974445.1 uncultured Rhizorhapis sp. | reverse complement strand
AGATCGTTGGCGGCCGAGATATCCTTGAACTGCGCTTCGGCCGCCTTGTCGCCGGGATGCAGATCGGGATGGTACTTTCGCGCCAACTTCTTGAACGCGTCTTTGATATCCTTGTCGCTCGCGGAGCGACTTACGCCGAGCGTCTCGTAAGGGTCTTTCATGAATCTGATCCGTTCGCACTTCCATTGCCGATTTGAATTCTGCGTGAATCCCATATTCGTGACGGGGTGAGCCGCTTCGAAAGGCTTTTCGGCGTTTGCTTATAGCGCCGAAAAAATGTGAACCTCATCAGCTCCTCCTCTGGACGGGGTTTGGTGACCGTGGCTGCCTGTAGCCGTTCGGCCAGCCCATCGGAGACATCCTGCCGTCGGCCCAATGGAACGGGAGGCTCTCCAAGCCATCAGTTTAAGTCCAGCTGCGTCATCGCCTACGGATTACGACAGAAAGTGCTGTCAGCCCAAGCGTGGGATCATGGTGCCTGCAATTCGTATGTCGTCATGAGCCAGTCCAGCGCGGGAAGATGAGCGAGAAGGTCGCCTGTCCTCCTGGTCCGTGCGCGCCGGCGAGAGCTGACCTTCAGCCGTCTGGCAGCCTCTGCCACGATCGCGAAGCTGAGGCCCGCCGACCCGCCCTTCGAGCCTCTCCGGTACGGCTCGGTCCGTTCCGGCAGCTCCGCGGGATCGAGATCCGGCCGCGATCGGCGACGGGGAGAGGCGGCGGATCCTCCGCCACACCAGCCAGACCGTGGCACCAGCCGACGAAGGCCGCAAGGCGTCTTCATGCGATTGCGGACGAAGCTTTCCATCAGCGCCGCATCGCGGGACACGACGATGTGTGGCGGCGATTTCGACCGCGATGTCGCGTTCGGCACGACGGGCCTTGGGACGAGCCCCGCCGCCAGATCCTGCGGCAAATAGGCGAGATCGATCGACGAATTGATGGCCGCCATGGCAACTCTCCTGCATAAGGTCAAAATCAATGCCCGATTTATGTCGCTTATGGTCCAGATCGTACTCTCCATCGCTCCAATACAATTCGCTATTCCAAGCGATAGGACCCTGAACACGAAAAACTGGTCTTGATCTGGGTCAAAGACGTCATAGCGTATTGGGTCCAGCTTTGAGGGACAGAGAGAGGAGGTGACAATGTCTCCCCGCACGAAACTACCCTATGCCGAACGGGCCTATGACGACCTGGTAGATGAATTCAGCAATCTGGTCGCAGCCATGGAAGATGTCTTCGCTGCGGCCAGCGAACATGGCGGTGAAAAGCTTTCCGAGCTCAAGGAGCAGGCAGAAGTAAGTCTCAAGAAGGCCAAGGCTCGGCTTGGCGCCGTGGAGAAGACCACCGTCGCCAAGGCACGCAAGATTGCTTCCGAATCCGACGACTACGTCCATGAGAATCCCTGGACCGCGATCGGCCTCGGGGCGGGCATCGGGTTGCTACTTGGCCTGTTGATTGGGCGGAAATGACCGCTCGGCTAAGCGAGCGCGATCCCATGTCTGTGCACCCGACCGACGGAATCGTCCGCTCGGGGCGGCGCATGCTCGCCATCTTGGTGAGCATGGTTCGCACGCGCATCAACTTGCTCGCCGTCGAGCTTATCCAGGAAAAGAGCAGGATCTGGCTGATACTGGTGCTCACCGCGCTTGCGCTGATCTTCGCTTCGATGGCCCTTCTTGCGCTGTCTCTATTAGTGGTAGCGGCTTTCTGGGAGGACAACCGGCTGCTGGCGATCGGCTCCTTGTCCGCATTTTATATAGTCGCGACGATCATCACCCTTGTCGTGCTCCAGCAGAAGGCGAAAACGGGATCAAACCTCTTCGCAAGCACCTTGAGCGAGCTCTCCAAAGATTCCGCTGCTCTCGCGGACGAATTCGAAGCCAACGATCCGGATTTCGATGTCAAACGCTGGCCCGGCCGTGATTAGTCCAAGGAGCAGCGCAGCGGAGCTCGAGCGACACCGGCGGATGCTAGTCGCGCGCGCGGAGCTTGAACGTGATGCAATGCGAGCCGCGACCGAAGACTTGCAGCTCGCGAGTGATCGTATCGCGCGGATCGCGATCGTCGTCGTTAGCTTAGTGCGGCGCTATTGGCTGCCGGCCAGTGTGCTTGTAACCGGCGCCTTGCTTAAGCGGGTGCGCCCGATGCTTCGGGTGGCACGCACGGGGCTGGTGATTTGGCAGACAGTGCAGCTGCTGCGCAACGCGCGCAGATAATACATCGTAGCTAGGCTTCGGCTCTTCGGTTTATGGAGCGCGATCTCGTGCAGACCAGAGGCTATGATTGGTTTCATCATGCGAGTCTCAACGCGAGTTGAAGTGTTCCTCCCGCCGAGCGCCCGCCCATGGGGCGCACCACCATGGGCGCAACACATCCGCATCACAGTGCAGTTGAGGCAATCCTTGCTTCTGGGCGTTGAGTTCGACCTCGACCCACATGGCCCTCGTCAATGAGAGGCCCTCGCAAACGCGCTTGCTTCCCGGACTCAGTGCGCAGCCGCGGCGCCTCGACGTGAGCAACATTTACCAAGAAGCCTTGGTTTAAACGCATCAATCACAGTCTCGTGACCTGCAGTCGCAGCGAATTCGCGATCACGCTGACCGATGATAGCGCCATGGCTGCCGCGGCAATGATCGGCGACAGCAGCAAGCCGAATGTTGGATAGAGCAGGCCTGCCGCTATCGGTACGCCGGCGGCATTGTAGACGAACGCGAAGAATAGGTTCTGGCGGATATTGCTCATTACCGCTTCCGACAGCCGCCTGGCCTGGACGATGCCTTGCAGGTCACCCCTTAGCAGGGTCACGCCAGCGCTCTCGATGGCGACATCGGTCCCGGTGCCCATGGCGATGCCGACGTCCGCAGCCGCCAACGCCGGCGCGTCGTTCACGCCATCGCCGGCCATGGCCACCACCTTGCCCTCGAGGCGCAGCTTTTCTACGATAGCGCCTTTCTGATCCGGCAGCACATCGGCTTGGACCTCTTCGATGCCCAGCTTTCGGGCCACCGCTTCGGCGGTCGTCCGGTTGTCGCCGGTCAGCATGACAACGCGAATCCCGAGCCGGTGAAGGGCAGCGATGGCCGCCGGCGTTGTCTCTTTCACCGGGTCGGCAATGGCAATTGCGCCGGCAGCGCGGCCATTGATCGACACAAAGATCGCGGTCGCTCCATCCCGCCGCAGCGCATCGGCCTGATCTTGCAGCGCCGATACGTCCGCCCCTTGATCTGCCAGGAACTTGGCATTGCCGAGCGCAACGGCATGGCCTTCGACCTTGCCCAGCACGCCCTTGCCGGTCGGGGAATCGAAATCGCTGACGCTGGCGAGCGACATCGATCGCTCCTTAGCCGCACTCACGATGGCGGCCGCGAGCGGATGTTCGCTGGCGTTTTCCAAGCTGGCGGCCAAGTGTAGGATCTCGGCTTCGTCGAATCCCTGGGCTGGCCGGATCGCCGTGACTTTGGGCTTGCCCAAGGTCAGTGTGCCGGTCTTGTCCACGATGATGGTATCGACCTTTTCCAATCGCTCAAGCGCTTCGGCGTTCTTGATCAAGACGCCGGCTCTGGCGCCGCGTCCAACGCCGACCATGATGGACATCGGCGTCGCCAGGCCCAGCGCACACGGGCAGGCGATGATTAGTACGCTGACCGCCGCAACCACGCCGTAGCCCATGGCAGGCAGCGGTCCCCAGATCGCCCAGGCGACGAACGCCAAGACCGCGACACCGATCACGGCCGGCACAAACCATCCTGAGACCTTATCCGCCAGGCGCTGGATGGGCGCGCGTGAACGCTGGGCCTGCCCCACCATCTGGACGATCTGCGCCAGCATGGTATCGCGGCCGACTTTTTCGGCGCGCATGATGAAGGAACCCTGGCCATTGATCGTGCCGCCGATCACCTTCGAACCGGATTCTTTTTGTACGGGCACCGGTTCGCCGGTGACCATGGATTCGTCTACGTTCGAGCGACCCTCGACCAGCGTGCCGTCGAGCGGGACCTTGTCGCCGGGGCGGACGCGGAGGCGGTCTCCGACCTTCACCTGGTCGAGATCGACCTCCTCGTCACTGCCGTCTTCCTTGATGCGCCTGGCCCTGGTCGGCGCAAGGCTCAGCAGTGCCTTGATGGCGCCCGACGTCTGTTCGCGCGCCTTGAGCTCCAGCACCTGCCCTAACAGCACCAGCACCGTGATCACCGCCGCCGCCTCGAAATAGACGGCGACCGAGCCATCGGCGGCACGGAAAGTCGGTGGGAAGATCTCCGGGGCGATCGTGGCGACGGTGCTGTAGACCCACGCCACCCCGATCCCCATCGCGATCAAGGTGAACATGTTGAGCGAGCGGATGATCACGGATCGCCAGCCTCGCACAAAGAACGGCCACCCCGACCACAAGACCACCGGCGTCGCGAACGCGAGCTGAATCCAGTTCGAGATCTGCTGGTCCACCAGGTGATCGAGACCGAGCAGATGACCGCCCATTTCGAGGACCGCTACCGGCATGGTCAGGGCGGTCCCAATCCAGAACCGGCGGCGCATGTCGATCAATTCCGGACTTGGCCCCTCCTCCAGGCTGGCGCGTTCGGGCTCCAGCGTCATGCCGCAGATCGGGCAAGTGCCTGGCCCGATCTGGCGGATCTGCGGATGCATCGGGCAGGTGTAGATCGTGCCTGTTGTCGGCTCCGGCTCGGCTTTCTTGGTTTCGGTGAGATATTGCTCCGGGTGAGCGGCGAATTTTTCTCGGCATCTGGCCGAGCAGAAGTAGTAAGTCTGGCCGTTGTGGGTCGCTCGATACCTGGTGGTGTGCCGATCGACCTTCATCCCGCAGACCGGGTCGGTGGCAGTCACTGCGGCCGCAACATGATCATCGTGCTGATGTCGATGATGATCATGAGCCGCGTGGTCGTGCTTTGGCATCGTCATTCGGCGCTCCCATCGAAGCTAATTGCGTCACCACGTAGTCAGGGTCGATGATCGTAGGCTGCTGCTTCCTATCGTGGGAAGGTCAATGCCTTGCTTGCGAGCATCGGCCAGTAAAGAGACGGTCTATGGCTCGGGGATCGTAACAGGCAGCGCTTCCGAGACCTGGATACTTGCTGACAGGCCCAGATGGAGATCCGGGCGAGACGTCGAAGGGTGTCGTGACACAGCCCCTCACGCGGTCAGCCGCGTTCGCCAAAGCCGCTTCAGGATCTCCAGCGCCGCCAGCAGGGCCGCGGCAGCCGCTAGGCTTATCGCCAAATCGTCAATGTGAAGAGGTCCGAAGCGGAATATAGCCTGGGCCGGTTTCCAGCTGACCGCCGCCAAAAGCAGCGGCAGAGCAACGCCCATGACGATCCAGAGAGCCGGGTTCCAACGCGACACTGCTCTCCACAGGGAGCTCGAGAACGATCGATTGACCAGAATAAGCCCGATATTGGTCAGCAGCAGGGCCGCAAAGGCCAGAGCGCGGATCTCGGTCTCAGGCATCCCCCGCTGGACGCCGAGAAAGTAGACAGAGCCAACGAGCAGGAGGGCGAGGCCGCCTTGCAAAAGGCTCCAGGCGATGAGGCCAGCCGAGAACAGCGGACTTTTCGGGGAGCGCGGCGGGCGGCGCATCAGATCGCGTTCCTCCGCTTCGGCCTCGAATACTACCGAACAAACCGGGTCGATCACCATCTCCAGGAAAGCAATGTGGATCGGGGCGAGGACGATGGGCGTGCTGAACAGCAGCGGCAGCAGCGCAAGTCCGGCGATGGGAACATGCACGGCCACGATATATCCCATCGCCTTGCGGAGATTGTCATAGATGCGCCGGCCGAGCCGAATGGTCTCAACGATGGAGCCGAAATTGTCGTCGAGCAGGACGATCGAGGAGGCTTCGCGGGCGACGTCGGTGCCACGACCGCCCATAGCGATACCGATATCGGCAGCCTTGAGCGAGGGGGCATCATTGACGCCATCGCCGGTCATGCCGACAACCTCGCCGTTTGCCTTGAATGCCTGTACGATTCGGAGCTTCTGGGTCGGCAGAATGCGGGCGAATATGGAGATCGTACGGACGGACTCGGCAAGATCCGCATCATTCAATCTGTCGATGTCCGTGCCGGTCATGACGGTGTCCGAAACGAGCCCGGCCTGGTGGGCGATGGCTCTGGCGGTGGCAGGATAGTCGCCAGTGATCATGACGACCCGAATGCCGGCAGCACGGCACTCCGCCACGGCCGCCGGTACTTCCGCGCGCAACGGGTCCGCTAAGCCGACAAAGCCCAGAAACGTGAACTTCAGATCCGTCGGCGAGTCCGGCCAGGAAGGCTCGGAGACCAAGACGCGCGCCACGCCAAGCACGCGCATGCCTTCCGCCGCCATTGCGTCGACATCCTGGCGCAGGCCGGCCACCGTCGCGGCGTCGAACTGGCAGAGGCGCGCCACCGCCTCGGGGGCGCCCTTCACCGCGACCACATGGCTGTCGTCGTCGCTGGACTGCCACGCTTGCGTGACCGCAAGAAGTTCCGGACGCAATCCCCAGGCGCGGGACAGGGTCCGCCCTTCACGCGGATGCGGGCGGTCCGCCCGGGTCGTGCGTTCCAGCGCATGAAAGGCCTGCTCCATCGGGTCGAACGGCTCGATCGCCGAAGCGAGGACGCCGCATTCCACCAGCGGTGCAAATCGGTCCGGGAGCGATCCAACGTCGGTGGACGAGGGGCGATAGGTGTGTCCATCCGCGCGCAGTTCGACCACCGTCATGCGGTTTTCGGTCAGCGTGCCGGTCTTGTCCGTGCACAGCACGGTGGCGGAGCCCAGGGTTTCGATCGCGGCGGCGCGGCGGGTGAGGACGCGGGCCCGGGAGATGCGCCAGGCGCCCATCACCATGAAGACGGTGAGCACCAGCGGGAACTCCTCGGGCAGCATCGACATACCGATCGCGATGCCGCCGAGCATCGCTTCAAGCCAGTCGCCGCGCATGGTGCCGTACAGCAGGACCGCCGCGACGCTGACGATCAAGCCGCCAATCGCCGCCATCCGGACCAGATATCGCGTCTGCACCGTCAGGCGCGGGGGAACGCTTTCGATATCGCGCAGCGTGGCGCCGATCTTTCCCATCTCGCTGCGCAGGCCGGTGGCGTTGATTTCCGCCACACCCTGTCCGCGCACGACCAGACTGCCGCAGAACACAAAGGGCAGGTCATCGCCGCCAGGGCGCGCCGGCTGGTCCGGATTACCAGCGAGCTTGCGGACCGGCACCGACTCTCCGGTCAAAAGCGATTCATCGATCAGGAGATCATCGCTCGTCAGCAGCCGGCCGTCGGCCGGAACACGGTCGCCTTCCGAGAGCACCAGCACGTCGCCCCGCGTAACCTCCCGGCCCGGTATGCGCCGGCGCACCCCATCGCGAATGACCAGGGCCCGCGGGCTGGTCAGATCCCGCAGCGCTTTCAGCACATTCTCGCTTCGACTTTCCTGTACGATCGCAATGCCGACAGAAATCGTTGCGAAGGCGAGAAGAAGGAGCGCCTCCTGAAGGTCGCCCAAGAAAAAGTAGATCGCGCCCGAAGCGATCAGGAGTCCGAACATCGGCTCCTTCAAAATTTCAAAGGCGATCCGCGGAATGGTCCTCTGCCGCCCGCGAGGCAGCTCATTGTAGCCTTCGGTGCTAAGCCGCGCCGCTGCCTCGGTTTCGCTTAGACCTTGGACGCCATCCGTCATTCAGTGCCTTCTTGCGACGAGCCCATTATACCCGCCTTCGCGAACCGCATTGTTGCGCCCAAGCTGCGCCCTCCAGCAACAGGGCACCAGCAAGCGTCGCGGCTACCGATCCAGATTTTGAGTGGCACTTGATCCTCCCCGCAATTGACCCGCGAGACCGACTGGATCCCTATTTTCAGCCTAGGCCCGTCTATGACGGGGTCCTTGACCTGGATCAAGGAGGAAGGTGCGGTGTGTGAGACCTTAACGGCCAAAGAGACAGTTGAGAAAGTCCATATGGCACTTAACACACCGTCGCACGGCCAGCAGTCGTTGCGGGCGCGCCGTCTTGGTCTTCATGCACAGCACGACGCGATTGTTCTCATGCGCACGGACTGCCACGTCTGCCGGTCGGAGGGGCTGTCGGCGCGCTCCCAGGTTCTGGTGGCCGCTGGCGCGAGGGAAGTCCTCGCCACGCTCTATCAGGTTTCGAGCGACATGGTCGCAATCGACGAGGTCGGCCTGTCGGAAGGCGCTTGGCAGCGCCTTAGCGTTTCCGATGGCGACAGCCTCACCGTCCGGCACCCCGATCCCGTCGAATCTCTGAGCAGGATGCGCCATCGCATCTATGGACATCGGCTGGATAGCGCAGCACTCAGCGCGATCGTATCCGATATCGTCGATGGTCAGTATTCGGACGTTCACTTGGCCGCTTTTGTTACCGCCTGCGCGGCCCTGCCTCTGGACGAGCGTGAAACCATTGAGCTGACGCGGGTCATGGTCGACGTGGGCGAACGATTATCCTGGCATAGCTCGCCGATCGTCGACAAGCACTCTGTCGGCGGCCTGCCGGGCAATCGCACCACGCCCATCGTCGTTGCGATCGTTGCTGCGCATGGCCTTGTCATGCCGAAGACATCATCGCGGGCGATTACCTCGCCTGCCGGCACGGCCGACATGATGGAGACACTGGCGCCGATCGATCTCGACCTTCCCAACATCCGCCGGGTGATCGAGCAGGAATCCGGCTGCATCGTCTGGGGCGGTTCGGTACGGTTAAGCCCTGCCGACGACATTCTCATTCGCATCGAACGCGCCCTTGACCTTGACACGGAAGGGCAACTCATCGCGTCGGTCCTTTCCAAGAAGATCGCTGCCGGATCGACGCACTTGGTGCTCGACCTTCCGGTCGGCCCCACGGCAAAGGTTCGCAGCGCCGAGGCCGCAGAGGTCCTGTCGCAGCGCCTGGTGGAGATCGCGAGCGGGTTTGGCCTGGAAACCCGGGTGATTGTGAGCGACGGGAGTCAGCCGGTGGGGCGCGGCATCGGTCCAGCGCTCGAGGCACGGGATGTGCTGAGCGTGCTGCAGGGCGCAATCGACGCGCCCGAGGATCTGCGCGTGCGTTCCTGCAAGCTTGCCGGCGTTCTGCTGGAGCTTGGCGGCCGCGC
>CBHCMH010000047.1:0-9171 GCA_965974445.1 uncultured Rhizorhapis sp. | reverse complement strand
CTTTTTGACGCCGACGTGCTGCTGGACCGCCCGGGTAAATTGTTCGGCATATTCATTGCCGGCGACGCGGGACATTTCCTGCCGGACGGCCTTCACCAAGTCGGGCTGACCACCCGCATCGCCGCGCTGAATCTTGTCCAGTTTGACGACGAACCAGCCCTGATCGTTCCCGGCTTCCAGACGTTTGGTGCTACCTTCGACCATGCTGAACAGCAAGGCGAGGGGCGGGGGCACCTGCTGCCCACCACGCGCAATGTCGGCGCGTTTGCCGCCAATGGGCTGGGGCGGCGGCAGTTTCAGGCCGGTTTCCGCGAGCGCCTTGGCGAAATCAACGCCTTTGGCCATCTTGGCCACAACCTGATCAGCGGCCGCCTTGGCGCGTGCGGAGGCCCGCTCCAATTGGAATTGCTGGACAATGACGTCACGAACCTTGTCGAGGGGCGGCGGGGCGGCTGCCTTGATCTCCGTCACATCGACCAGGGCATAAAGCTGATCGGGGCTGATCGTCACCATCTGCGGCTCGTCGTCCAGTTCCATGCCGAACGCCGGGTCGAGCAGCGGCCGCAATTCGGGCGGAGCCTGGTAATCGGCCTGCTCGACCGTGCTGCCATTGCGCAAAAGTGCAGGCGTCGCCTTGATGGGAAGACTTGCGTCCTTCGCGAACTGCTCAAAGGTCGTGCCGTCCGCGATCTGGTCTTCAGCCGTAGCGAGGAAATTCGCCATCGCCTCTGCCGCCTTCTGTTCTTGCAGGGCCGCGGTGATTTCTCCCCGGACAGCCGCCAGCGAACGGGCCGGAGTCGTGGTGACCTCCGTCACCTGAACCACATGCCAGCCAAGAGGCGATTTTTCGATGGGTGCGAGCGCCCCTTTGGCCGTAGCAAATACGCCCTTGGCCACTGCGGCCGAGCTTTTCTCGGCATATTGCTGCTCGCTCAGGTCATTGAGCGTGGCGACCGCCAGCCCGGCGGTCTTCGCGGCTTCGGCCAGGCTGGCGCCACCCTTTACCTTGCCCGCAATCACATTGGCGGCCGCCTGCGTGGGAACGATAAGCTGCGCCAGCGTCCGTGCTTCGCGCGCCGCGTAGTTCGCCTTGTTCTCGTCATAATAGCGGGCAATCTCAGCCTCGCTCGGCACGGCCGACTTTTCAAAGCGCGCCTTGTCGATCAGCACGTAACGCAACTGGCGCTGCTCGGGCACCGTGAAGCGGTCGGCGTTGCGGCGATAGAATTCGGCCAGTTCCTGAGCGGCAGGCTGGTCGGTGGTCAGGAACAGCTTCGCCGGAATGACGGAAATCCGCCCTTCGCGCGCTTCCAGAAGCAGCGATGCGTAGGGCTTCGTCATATCAACCGATATCCGGCTGCCCATGGTGACAGGCGCCAGGATCTGCTGCGAATATATGTCACGCGCGATATCCTGCCGCAGGGCGGCGTCAGTTATGCGCTGCTGCTGAAGCATGTTGCGGTAAAGCTGCTCGCTGAAATTGCCGGAAGCGTCCTTGAAGGCCGGAATGCTGGCAATTTCCCCGTCGATCAGCCGCTTGCTTGCGTGCATCCCCTGCTTTCCGGCATATTCGGTGAGGGCCAGTCCCTGAACAAGCTGGTCGAGAACATTGTCCAGACCGCCAGCTGCCATGAATTCGGTCATTTCGAGCTCAGGGCGTTGCTGCCGGTTCCGGTCGAATACCATCTGCGTGCGGCTTTGCAGATCGGCGGACGAAATCGACCCGTCACCCACCTTCGCCACCGTGCCGCTGTCGCCCGTGAGCGAACCAAGTCCACCGGTATTGCTGATATCGCCGGCCGCGAATGCAAAAGCGACCAGGCCGATAAAGACAAAGGTGAAGGCAAGGCCGACCTTGGAATTGAAGAGGCGGCGAATGAAGCTGATCATGATGCATCCAGAGCAATAAGCGGGGCGTACGGCCGCCCGCTTTAGGATGGAGCGCCGCGTGCATCAAGCGCGGAAACCGCAACCGCCGTTTGGCAGAAAGTCGCGGACCCGCCCTAGACAATCCGCCGTCATGCGTTATCGGACCCGCAACGCTAGTCCAACACTCGTGCAGGAGTCATCTGGTGAGCAGAAAAAAGCTGATTGTCGGCAACTGGAAAATGAATGGTCTATCGGCCCAGATCGCCGAGGTCAGAGCCATCGACGAAATTGCCGCCCAATATCCGGGGGTTGAAGTCGGCTTATGCACGCCCGCCACCCTGATCCATGGCGCGCATGACGCGGTGCGGTCGATCTTCATCGGGGCGCAGGACTGCCACATGGCGGACAGCGGCGCCCATACCGGCTGCCTTTCCGCCGCGATGGTGAAGGAAGCCGGCGCCAGCGTCGCCATTGTCGGCCACAGCGAGCGCAGGGCCGATCAGCATGAAAGCAGCAAGGATGTGGCGGACAAGGCCGTCGCGGCGCGCAGGAACGGTTTGAAGGCCATTATTTGCGTTGGCGAGACCGAGGCGGAGCGGGACGCGGGGCAGGCGGAGGCGCTTGTCTCTGCTCAGCTTCTCGATTCGCTGCCGGAGGGGGCGACTGCCGATTGGCTCTCCATCGCCTATGAGCCGGTATGGGCCATCGGTACTGGCCGGACCCCGACGCTGGCAGAGGTCGATAGCATGCACCAGGCGCTGCGTGACGCGCTGCGCTCCCGCATTGGCGCGGAAGCAGACGGCATGCGCATTCTATATGGCGGGTCCATGAACGGCGGCAATGCGGCCGATCTGCTGGCGATTCCGGACGTGGACGGTGGCCTTGTCGGCGGTGCCAGCCTGACGGCGGAGAAATTCGCGCCGATCATTCAGGCAGCGTCCGCCGCAGGTTGAAGAATGTGGCGGGAGGCGTTATGTGCCCGCTTCAAGCAGTTTCATACGGGTTTTGTTTTTCATGTTCACTTTCCTCCTTGTTGTGCAGGCCATCGTCGCCGCGGCACTTGTCGGGGTCATCCTGATGCAGCGGTCCGAAGGCGGCGGCTTGGGCGTAGGCGGAAGTCCTTCGGGTTTCATGTCGGCGCGCGGAGCTGCGGATTTCCTGACCCGTTCCACGACGATCCTGGCGGTTCTGTTTGTCGGACTCAGCGTCACCCTGGCTGTGATTGCTTCGGTCAAGCATGCGCCGGTCAGCATCGACACCTCGCTCTCTCGTTCGGCCACCTCCGCGCCGCAAGGGGAAGACGTTCCGGTCGCCGATGGCGATCCGCTCGCAGCGGCGGCAAACAAGGCCGCCCAGAATGAAAGCGCACCCAAGGACAATAGCGTCCCGCTCGCGCAATAGTCTCAGTACCATCACCAGAACGTCACCCCGGACTTGATCCGGGGTCCAAAGCCAAGCAGTCCCTGCTTGCGGCTCAGGGCCCCCATTTTCGTCAGGATGACAAACTTTTTTCGTCGGCGCCGGATTCGGACGCTTGCTTGTTGTGACTTTTAAAGGATAAGCCTTTCCTCCCATGGCGCGGTTCATTTTCATCACCGGCGGCGTGGTCTCCTCGCTTGGCAAGGGCCTTATGGCAGCCAGCCTTGCAGCACTGCTGCAAGCGCGGGGTTATCGCGTGCGCATTCGTAAGTTCGATCCCTATCTCAACGTCGATCCGGGCACGATGTCGCCCTATCAGCATGGCGAAGTCTATGTGACTGACGATGGGGCGGAAACCGACCTCGACCTTGGCCATTATGAGCGCTTCACCGGCGTTTCGGCCCGTCAGTCGGACAATGTGACCGCCGGCCGCATCTACCAGACGATCATCACGCGCGAGCGGCGCGGCGACTATCTGGGCGCGACGGTTCAGGTCATTCCGCACGTTACCGACGCGATCAAGGCGTTCGCGCAGGATCAGATCGACGATCTGGATTTCGTCCTGTGCGAGATCGGCGACACGGTGGGCGATATTGAAAGCCTGCCCTTCATTGAGGCGATCCGCCAGCTACGCAACGACATCGGCCGCGAGAACACCGTCTTCGTCCATGTGACTTTAGTGCCCTATATCAGCGCGGCAGGCGAGCTGAAGACAAAGCCGACGCAGCATAGCGTTCGCGAGCTGACCTCTCTGGGGATACAGCCCGACATACTTCTGTGCCGCTGCGAACATCCATTGCCAGAGAGCGAGCGTGCGAAGATCGCGCTCTTCTGCAACGTGCGGAAGGAAGCCGTCATCCCCGCGCTGGACGCGTCGAGCATCTATGCCGTGCCGCTGCAATATCATGAGGAAGGGTTGGATGACGAAGTGCTGCGCGCTTTCGGCATCACCGGCGCGCCCGAGCCCGACATGACGCAGTGGGCGGACATCATGGACCGGAACGACAATCCGGAAGGCGAGGTGACGATCGGCGTCGTCGGCAAATATGTCGGCCTGCCCGATGCCTACAAGTCGCTGCATGAGGCGCTGGTGCATGGCGGGCTTGCCAACCGGGTGAAGGTAAACATCCGCTGGCTCGACGCGGAAATGTTCGAGAATGAGAAGGATGAGGATGTCGTCGTTGCTCAGCTTGAGCCGATGCACGGCATATTGGTCCCGGGCGGCTTTGGCGAGCGGGGTAGCGAGGGCAAGATCGCCAGCGTGAAGTTTGCCCGCGAGCGCAACGTGCCCTTTTTCGGCATTTGCCTGGGCATGCAGATGGCCTGCATCGAAGGGGCCAGAAATACGGCGGGAATCGCGTCGGCCTCCACTACCGAATTCGGCGCCACCAGCGAGCCCGTGGTCGGCCTCATCACCGAATGGATGAGCGAGGAAGGCTTGCAGCAGCGGCAGGCGGGCGGGGACATGGGCGGGACCATGCGGCTTGGCGCATACCCTGCGAAACTGACCGGCAACAGCGTAGTCGCCTCGATTTACGAGAATGAAGACATCAGCGAGCGGCATCGCCACCGCTATGAGGTGAATGCCCGTTATCGTGACCCGCTGGAAAAGGGCGGGCTCATCTTCTCGGGCATGTCGCCGGACGGAACGCTGCCCGAAATCGTCGAGCGGCCGGATCATCCCTGGTTCATCGGCGTGCAGTTCCATCCGGAACTCAAGTCCAAGCCCTTCGATCCGCACCCCCTGTTCGCCAGCTTCATCGCGGCGGCGGTCAAGCAGAGCCGGTTGGTTTAGGCGCACTGGATGGCTCCCCGTGGCCTGCAAATCAGGCTATAGGGCGAGACATGGATGTACAGGATCTTTTCGGAAAGCTGCCCGACCATAGTCTGCTGCAGCTTCTGACCGAAACCGAACTCGCGCAACTGCTGCATACCGCCCGCGTCAATTCCGCCGCCAAGGGCGATGTGCTGCTGCGGCAGGGGGATGCCGGCGACTCGCTCATCATTCTGCTCGAAGGCCAGGCGCGGGTGACCGTCTACACCGCCAACGGTCGCGAGATTGTGCTGGAATATGCCGATGCAGGCGCGGTCCTGGGCGAAATCGCGCTGCTGGACGGCGGCGAGCGTACCGCCAGCGTGATCGCAATGGGACCTGTGCGCTATCTTCAGATCGGACGGACGGCGTTCGAGGTGCTGCTCGCCGCCAATCACCAGATCGCCCTGCGGATCATGCGGGTGTTGGCGCTGCGGCTGCGCGCCGCCAACCAGACGATCGAGACCGACCGCGCCTACGCCGCCTCGCCTCGCCTCGCCCGATTCCTGCTTCGGTTGGCGCGGGGAGAAAGGACGCCGCTGATCACGCTCAGCCAGACGGAACTCAGCATGTTTGCGGGCATTTCGCGGGAGAATATCAACCGCCAGCTCTCGATATGGTCGCAGGCGGGAGTCACGGCCGTTGAACCCGGCGGCATCAGGATTCTCGATCCCGAAACGCTGGAAGACATCGCGGCGTCGGTGGATTAGCCGCAAACAAGAAGGGCCGCCGGCAGACGGCCCTTCGCAAAGTCTATGAGCGATCAGGCCGCGTCGCGCTGATCGACGATTTCGGGCGAGCTGCCCGAGGAGATGGAAATTTTCTTGGGCTTCATCGCTTCGGGAATTTCGCGGACCAGATCGATCGTCAGCAAGCCATCATGCAGCTTTGCGTCTTCGACATGGACGAAATCGGCCAGTTCGAAGCGACGCTCAAAGTTGCGGTTGGCGATGCCCATATAGACGAAGTTCGACCGATCCTGTTCGGCCTCTTCCTTCTTGCCAGTCACCTGCAACAGATTCTGTTGCGCCACGACATCAATGTCGTCAGCGCTGAATCCCGCCACGGCCAGCGTGACGCGATAGCGGTCATCGCTCAGCCGCTCTATGTTGAACGGCGGATAATTGTCCGCTTGTTGCTGCCGCGCGCTGTTTTCGAGCAGGTCGAACAGCCGGTCGAAACCGACGGTCGAACGGCGATAGGGGGTAAAATCAAACTGTCTCATCTTTCATATCCTCTTCATGAGCAAAATGAATGCGCAGGCCCAATGCGGCGCCTGCTGAGCTAATGCCCGGCCCCAAACTGGCTGCCGGACGAGACTGAGATATTTTCTGAAACAGCGATTTCAAGAGGTCGAACGATGACAATGCAATCGACGCGGGCTAACGGAAAAGCGCCCGGACCATTGCTGACCCGGGCGCCCTTGGACGATTGCTCGTCTCCCCCTTTTGGAACCACGTCCACACGTCCGGAAGCCCCCTTTAGCATCGGACGGGACTGCGGCGTCCCTGAACCACGGCCTTTAACCTGTGTTTCTTGTGTATCTTGCTAAGCTCTGGGGCGGGCCCTGTCACCGCCAAACTGCGCTCTCTCCACATTTTGGAGTCACCCTGTGGTCATTGTGCCACAGGCAGGAAGGCGGCACATCTCCTTGCCTCGCTCCGCCGGCCTGCCTAGAGCATTTGAAAATCACCGAAAGATGATCCGCCGCCCATGATTCTCTCCCGTTATGAATGGATGATCTCCAAGCGCTACCTGCTTCCGGGCAAGGGGGAGGGGTTCATTTTCCTGGTCGCCGGGATCAGCCTGGTCGCTGTGATGCTGGGCGTTGCCGCGCTCATTATCGTGATGAGCGTGATGAACGGCTTCCGCGCGGAACTGTTCGACAAGATTGTGGGCCTGAACGGCCACGCGGTGGTGCAGGGCTATGGCGGCCGCCTTCCCGACTGGAAGGATGTCCTTAAAGAGGCGAGGGCGACGCCGGGCGTGACCAGCGCGACGCCGCTGATCGAACAGCCGCTGCTCGCCAATTATCACGGCCGGGTGGAGGCGGTACTGGTGCGCGGCATGACGGTGGGAGACATCCGCGCCAACCCCACGCTGAAAGGCAAGCTGGTGGCGGGCAAGCTCACCGACGTCACCGCCGACAGCGGCCGGGTGGCGATCGGCGTCCGCCTCGCCGAAAATCTGGGCGCGCAGGTCGGCAGCCGGATCAGCATCATCAACCCCGCCGGGCGCGCCACCCCGTTCGGAACGGTGCCGCGCGAGATTTCCTATGAAGTAGCGGCCATCTTCGAAGTCGGCGTCTATGACTATGACAAGGCGTTCGTGGTCATGCCGATGGAGGACGCCCAAACCCTTTTGCTGCTCGGCGATGTGGTCGGCATGATCGAGGTCGAGACCATCAACGCCGACCGCGTGGGCGACATATTGGCGCCGCTCGCCGAAAAGGTGGCGGGCAGGGCAGTCGTCACCGACTGGCGGCAGATGAACGCCAGCCTGTTCGAGGCTCTGGCGGTCGAGCGCGTGGCGATGTTCGTCGTGCTCTCGATCATCATTCTGGTCGCCGTGTTCAACATCCTGTCCTCGCTCATCATGTTGGTGCGCGCAAAAACCCGCGATATAGCGATCCTGCGCACCATGGGCGCGACCCGCCATGGCCTGTTGAAGATATTCGTGACCGTCGGCGTCACCATCGGCACGCTTGGCACCTGCGCCGGGCTGGTCGTCGGCTTCACCTTCCTGTTCTTCCGTCAGAGCGTGGTCAATTTCGTGCAGTTGGTGACTGGCCAGAACCTCTGGGATCCCTCGATTCGCTTTCTGACGGAATTGCCGGCCAAGGCCGATCCAGTAGAGATCGTCATCATCGCCCTCATGGCCCTGGTCTTCAGCTTCCTGGCCACGCTGTACCCCGCCTTCAAGGCCGCCAATACCGATCCCGTGCAGGTGCTGCGCTATGAATGACATTCTGAAGGTCACGGGCCTCTGCCGCAGCTTCACCCAGGGCGGCGAGACCATAGATGTCCTGCGCGGCGTCGATCTCTCCATCGCGCCGGGTGAGATCGTGGCGCTGCTCGGTCCGTCGGGATCGGGCAAGTCGACCCTGCTCCAGGCCGTCGGCCTGCTGGAGGGCGGCTTTCAGGGCTCGATCATGATCCTGGGCGAGGAGGCCGCCAAGCTTCCCAATGACGGCCGCACCCGCCTGCGCCGCGACGCGCTGGGTTTCGTCTACCAGTTCCACCATCTGCTGCCTGATTTTACGGCAGCGGAAAATGTCATCCTGCCGCAGATGATCCGCGATGTGGAGCCCGCCAAAGCCCAGGACCGCGCGGAAAGCCTGCTGACGTCACTTGGTCTTGGCCATCGCCTCGGCCATCGGCCGAGCCAACTTTCCGGCGGCGAGCAGCAACGCGTCGCCGTCGCGCGCGCGCTCGCCAACCGGCCGGCGCTGGTGCTTGCGGATGAGCCTACAGGCAATCTCGACGAACATACCGCTGACATCGTCTTTGGCGAATTTCTGCGCCTGGTGCGCGAGGAAGGGTCGGCGGCGCTGGTCGCGACTCATAACGAACGGTTGGCGCGAAAGATGGACCGGGTATTGCGGTTGCATGAGGGTGTGCTGGAATAGGGCTGTTGCCGGCCCTTACGTCGTCATTCCCGCGAAAGCGGGAACCCATCTCTCCCCTCTTTCCAGCGTTGAACCAAGGCGATGGATGGGTTCCCGCTTTCGCGGGAATGACGGGTTAGAGTAAGGCTGGAACAGCAAAAGCCCCCCTTCCAGCCCAAACGAGCAGAGACAAGCCATGACCGTCCACGACTTCACCGTAAAGCAACCCAATGACGACCCCGCTCCGCTCTCCCGCTACGCCGGCAAGGTGCTGCTGATCGTCAACGTCGCCAGCAAATGCGGCTTTACCCCGCAATATGCCGGACTGGAGGCGCTCTATCGCAAATACAGGGATCGCGGCTTTGAAATTCTCGCCTTTCCCTGCAACCAGTTCGGCCAGCAGGAACCGGGCGATGCGGAAGAGATCACCCGTTTTTGTTCGCTGACCTATGACGTCACCTTC
>CBHCMH010000046.1:0-9213 GCA_965974445.1 uncultured Rhizorhapis sp. | reverse complement strand
CAACAGCTCGTCCAGCGCCGATGGGCCGCGTCCGCCCGGGCGTCCGCCGCCCGGAGGCTGGCTCCAGGGATTGCGGGGGCCCTTGCCGCCCGGCCCCTGGCCATCGCCGCCGGAGCCTCCCGTTCCACGCCCGCCCCACGGGCCGCCCTCGCTCATCGCAGCGCCAATCTGCGCCATCCACCCGGTAAATTTTCTCATGCCCCCTGTATAGGAACCCCCAACACGGAAAAACAGTGCCTTTCCCACGATATTCCACTAAAGCGCCGCCATGACAGACCTCAGCCACATCGAAAGCCTGCTGGAAGCCGCCGCAAAGGGCCGCGCCAGCGCCCCCCGCCTGAAAGACGGCGTGCTGAGCCTCGTGCTCGACGTGACCGGGCTCAGCCCCATGCAGCGCGAAGTACTGGAAGCCGGCATTCGCGGCCAGATGAAGTCGCTGCCGGACATCACCGAAGTGCGGATCGCCATGACGGCGGAAAAAAAGGTCATGCGCCTCATCGCCGTGGGCAGCGGCAAGGGCGGCGTCGGCAAATCCACCCTCGCCGCCAATTTGGCCGTCGCGCTGAAACGTCTGGGACAGAAGGTCGGCCTGGTCGATGCGGACATTTACGGCCCCTCGCAACCCCGCCTGCTGGGCAGCGAAGACGTGAAACCGGTGGCCGAGGACAAGAAGCTGGTGCCCGTGCCCAACGCCTATGGCGTGCCGATGCTGTCGATGGGCCAGCTCGCCAAGCCGGGACAGGCCATCGCCTGGCGCGGACCGATGGCGAGCAATGCGCTGGGCCAGCTGATCGACGCGCAATGGGGCGACATCGACGTCCTGATCGTCGATCTGCCGCCCGGTACCGGCGACGTGCAGATGTCGATGATGCAGAAGCACAAGCCCGCCGGGGTCGTCATCATATCGACGCCGCAGGATCTGGCGCTGATCGACGCCACACGCGCGGTCAACCTGTTCGAGCAGGCGGACGTGCCGATGATCGGCCTGGTCGAAAACATGGCGGGCTATGCCTGCCCCCATTGCGGAGAGATTTCCGATCCCTTCGGCACGGGCGGCGCGGAAGCCGCGGCCAAACAGATGAACATGCCCTTCCTCGGCCGCATTCCGCTGGACATCGCCATCCGCCGCGCATCGGACGCAGGCGAACCGCCAGCGGCGTCGGACGGGCCGGAGGGCGCGGCCTTCCTGGCGGTGGCCGAAAAGCTCGCCCGCTGGATCGACAATAGCCGGCCCCGATAGCGGCGCATTTTTGCACTTGGCTTCTCCTCCCCCGCTTCCCACCTTGGGCAGCAAGGAGAAGCCCATGCCCCTGACCCGCGACGACGACATTGCGCAGCTTCTGCGCGACACCCGGACCATTGCCATGATCGGCGCGTCGGACGATCCGATGCGGCCCAGCTATGGCGTGATGCGCTTTCTGCAGGATCAGGGCTATCGCGTGCTGCCGGTCAATCCCACCATCGCGGGCGAGCATGTCCATGGCGAATTCGTCTGGGCCAGCCTGGACCAGATCGGCGTCCCCATTGACCTGGTCGATATCTTCCGCCGGAGCGACGCTGCGGGAGACGCGGTCGATGCGGCCATCAAGGCAGGCGCCAAAGCGGTCTGGATGCAGATCGGCGTCATCAACGAGGATGCCGCCGCCCGCGCCGAAGCCGCCGGGCTGCGCGTGGTCATGAACCGCTGCCCCAAGGTGGAGATCCCAAGACTGGGCATCGCGCCGGTTGCGTGAGGTAACTCCCCTCCCGCTTGCGAGTAGGCGCTGCGGCCCTGTCTGGGGGACAGGGCCGGTCGCCGACTGGGCCGGGGAGGGCCTGTAAGGATGGCGCGATGACATGCCCTCCCCTAACCCCTCCCGCAAGCGGGAGGGGAATGGCAAAAGCTTACCCCAACCGCCACTCAATCCAATATATGCATCAGCATCGGAGCACCGAGCAGGCTGTCCGACCCGCTCAGCCGCTCCAGCGTGTCCGCTACGCAGGACAGCTCGCCGCTATGCGTGACGATGGCCAGCATGACACCGCCATTGCTGCTTTCCCCGCGCTGGATCATGCTTTCGATCGACACGCCCGCATCGCGCGTGGCAGCGGCGATTTCGGCCAGCACGCCCGGCTGATCCTTCACCTTGAAGCGCAGATAGACCCTGCCCGTCCGCTTGCCCGTGTCGGCTTTGGGCAGGCGATCGAGCGAATCCACCGGCATCGCGAAGGCAGGGCCATATTCGCCGCGCGCGACGTCGATCAGGTCGGCCACCACGGCCGAAGCGGTGGGTCCGTCACCCGCGCCCGCGCCCTGGAAGAACAGGCGGCCGACGAAATTGCCCTCCGCCACCACCGCGTTCAACGACCCATCGACATGGGCGAGCGGGTGATTGGCCGGAACCAGCATGGGATGAACCTGCTGGAACAGCCCGTCCGCCCCGGTCTCGGCCATGCCGACCAGCCGGATGCGGAAACCCAGCGCCGCCGCCTCGGCAATGTCGGCGGCAATGACATGACGAATGCCCGTTATATTGACGGTGTCGAAATCCAGCGCCGTTCCGAATGCCAGGCTGGCAAGGATGGACAATTTGTGCGCAGCGTCGATGCCGTCTATGTCGAAGGTCGGATCGGCCTCCGCATAGCCCAGTTCCTGTGCGTCCTTCAGCACGTCCGCAAAAGGACGCCCCTCCTTTTCCATCGTGGTCAGGATATAGTTGCAGGTGCCGTTCAATATGCCATAGACGCGGCTGATCTCATTGGCTGCCGCGCCTTCGCGCAGGCCCTTGATGACCGGGATGCCACCCGCGACGGCGGCTTCATATTTCAGCGCCACGCCTGACTGTTCGGCGTCCCGCGCCAGGTCCAGCCCATGATGGGCGATCATGGCCTTGTTGGCGGTGACGAAGGGCTTGCGGGCGGCAAGGCACTGGCGGGCCAGCGTCAGCGCCGGGCCGTCGGCTCCGCCGATCAGTTCGACGACCGCATCGACATCCTCGCGCGCCGCAAGGCTGCTCATATCATCGACCCATTCATAAGGCGACAGGTCCACGCCCCGGTCCTTGGTCTTGTCGCGGGCGGAAATGGCGGTGACCGTAATGGGCCGCCCGGCGCGACGCGCGATCAGCTTGCTGTTGGTTTCAAGCAGGCGAATAACGCCACCGCCGACCGTGCCCAGGCCAACAATCGCCACCCGCAATGCATTATCGACAGCCATTTCATTCCCCGCTCAACATTTCAGCGCGTGCTGATAGCGGCGCGGCGGCGTAAATCCAAGGCCGGGATTGGCAGGAATCGATTATCAGGACGCCTTGACCGCTCGCGTCCGTCCGCAAGGCCCCAGGCCGCGCACCACAATCTGATAGTCATTGCGCGCCATGGCGGCGTCATCTGGCGACAGGCTGGACACGGCCTTGTCCGGCAATATTCGCGGCAGGAAGCAGGCAAGCCGGTACCAGAGCAGGCTGCCCGGCGCTGGGACGGCGGCGGATTCATCGACAATCTCCCCCAGCGCGACCGACCAGCTCGGTTCCTGCCCGGGGCGCCGAATGATCGATAGTGACACCGGATCGCCACTCTCGGTCGTCAGGAATATCTGGGTCTCTCCTTCGCCGGGAATCGACCCCGCCGAATGGAATGCGGTGCCCGCACCGGTGATTCGCGGGGGCGCGTCTGGCGCGACCGCTTCGGCCAGAATCGTGCGGAGCATCGCCTCCTTCTCGGCTGACCAGTCCATCTGTGCATCGGGTGCGGCCAGTCGAATGACACCCGGCTTGCCGTCCACCGGATAGGCGAAGAGCAGCACGTTGCGCTTTTTCAGCTTGGGCGCCCGCCCTCTGAAATCGAGCGGTAAATCAATAACATAGCTGATGTCCCTGCCGATGCCGTTCTTTCCCCGGATCAGTTTCAGAACCCTCGCCTCCACATAAAAGCGCTGATGATTCTGGGCCAGTCCGGGCGCCCGCTCCGGCTTGACCGTCACGGCCTTCCTGATTTGCGCCTGAATGGCCAGCGGCGTGTCCGCCGACAGGTCCGCCATATCGGCATAAGAGACGGACGCCGCGCTGGGCGAAACCTCCGCAAATGCTGGAATTACGGCGAAAATCTGGCCAAAAAATGCGAGGGCGATAATGTTTTTCTGCAACATGGTTACTCTTGAGACTTGCGTGCGTCATCAAACTGGCACAGAACCGCCCTAACCGCTACCCCGCGCGCCCGAAAAGGCGCGCGTGGATAAAGCGATTGCGTACCGGGCCGGGGCGCGATAGAGGAATAGGAAAATATCAAACAAAATTTTGGTGCCGAACGAAAGATGGACGTGGCTTCCACCGCTTCACCTTTCCGGACGCGCTGATTTTTTTTGGAAGCAGAGTTAAGGAGTGTCGTTTCTGAATGGCCTATGCTGACCACTCGATGAGTTCGAGTCGAATGATCTCGATCGTCATCGTTGCCCTTATCCATGCTGTCCTCGGTTACGCATTTGTCACTGGCCTTGGCATGAAATATGTCAAAAAGGCGGCCGAGCAGCTCAATGTGATCGATGTCGAGGAGGAGCCACCGCCCCCTGAGGAGGAGCCGCCGCCACCGCCGCCCGATCAGCCGATTGAGCCGCCGCCGGTCGTTTCGCCGCCGCCGATCGTGCAGACGCCCGCGCCGCCGCCGCCGGTCACGACCGTGCGGACGCCTCCGCCCGTGTTCACGCCGGCGCCCGTGGCCGCGCCACCGCCGCCGCCCGCGCCCAAGCAGGCTGCCAAGGCCGCGGCCCCACGCGGCAATCCGGGCAGCTGGGTCACGCCGGACGACTATCCTTCACGCGCACTCCGTGAAGAGCGGACGGGCACGACCGGCTTCCGTCTGACCATCGGCGCAGACGGCAAGGTGACTGACTGCCAGGTCACTTCGTCCAGCGGACATGGCGATCTGGATGCCGAGACCTGCAAGAACCTGATGCGCCGCGCTCGTTTCCGTCCCGCAGAGGACAGCAGCGGCAATGCGATGGCAAGCAGCTATACCAGCCGCGTTGTGTGGCGGATACCGGAATGATTTCCAGGGCGGCTGGCCGTTTTCACGGCTGGCCGTTCTTTTTGACCAAACATATTATTAGAGGAAGTTACTGAAATGTTCATCCAGTTCGCAGCAGCAGCAGCCGCGCCGGCCGCTGAAAACCCTTACGGCCTCATGGAAGCTCTGGAGCAGGGCGGCGTCATTGCCTGGACCGTGTTCCTGATCCTTTGCGGCATGTCCGTCGCATCCTTCTACATTCTGTTCACAAAGCTCATCGAGCAGCAGAAGATCATCAATCAGGCCCGCAAGGTCCGCCAGACCTTCTGGCGCAATGCCAGCCTGAAGGAAGGCGCCGCCAAGCTTGAAAAGAACAGCGCCTACAAGCAGCTGGTCGATGACGGCATTGCCG
Organism: uncultured Rhizorhapis sp.; assembly: GCA_965974445.1. GTDB lineage: Bacteria > Pseudomonadota > Alphaproteobacteria > Sphingomonadales > Sphingomonadaceae > Rhizorhapis. The sequence goes on along the minus strand of CBHCMH010000046.1, from coordinate 3,821 downwards.
CTCAGGAACAGTACACCAAGCTGACCGACCCCGTTGAAGCACATGACTGGCTGCACGGTTCGCTCGCCCGTTCGGAAGCGGCGATCAACTCGAAGCTCGGCACCGGCCTTGCCTTCCTCGCCACCGTCGGCGCGACCGCTCCGTTCATCGGTCTGTTCGGTACGGTTATCGGCATCTACCGCGCGCTCATCAAGATCGGTGCCGCCGGTCAGGCATCGATCGACGCCGTTGCCGGCCCGGTCGGTGAGGCGCTGATCATGACCGCCCTTGGTCTGGCCGTGGCCGTTCCCGCGGTGCTTGCCTATAACTGGCTGCAGCGCCGCAACAAGTCGATCGCCGAAGATCTGGCGGCATTCGCCGTCGATATCCTCGGCTACATGGTGTCCGGTGGCCAGGTGAAGCCGACCAACACTGGCCCGGTCACGACCGCCAAGCCAGCCGTTGCCGCTCCTGCCGCAGCCGCCAAGAAGGCCTGATTGCCAAAGTCAGCCCGCTCCGTTCGGGCGGGCTGACTTCGCCACTCCCGGGACAGGATGCCGAAGGGTCGTGGCGCAGGCAGAGAATGTTGGAATGTTAGGAATTTGATCAATGGCAATGAGCGTTGGATCGGATAGCGCCGACGAAACCCCGATGTCCGACATCAACACGACGCCCCTCGTGGACGTCATGCTGGTGTTGCTCATCATCTTCCTCATCGCGGTCCCGGTCGTAATCCAGACGGTCGATCTTCAACTGCCCAAGGTGGCGTTTGAGCCGACCACGACGAAGCCCGAAAATGTCTCACTGTCGATCACGACGGACGCGGACGGGAAATGCGCCGTATATTGGAACATGACCCGCGTCGATGCATCGGAGCTGCTCAACCGGGCAGTGGCGAAGCTGACGTCGGACATCGAAAAGGCCGGCGGCGTTGAAAATATGACGCCGGAGGACATGCCCGAAGTGCATATCCGCGGCGACATCAATACGCCCTATCGCTGCATCGGCGGCACCGTCTACAACATGCAGCGCGCAGGCTTCGCGAAGGTCGGGTTCATTTCCGAACCGGAACCCGGCGCCAATCGCATGCGGCTTTAATAGAATCTCAGGAGTATAGATCATGGCCATGAGTGGCGGCCGCGAAGACGGCGAACCGATGATGGAAATGAACACGACGCCGTTGATCGACGTCATGCTCGTTCTCCTTATCATGTTCATCATCACTATCCCGATCCAGACGCACGCGGTGAAGATCGACCTGCCTCAGGAACAACCGAACCAGGCTCCTCCGCCGGTCGATCCGGTCAAGAACAAGCTGGCCATTGACGCCGCCGGCGTCATCACCTGGAACGGCAACCCGGTCGATCTGGTGACGGCGCGCCAGTATCTGGACCAGACCACCCGGATGGTTCCGGAGCCTGAGCTGCAGTTCCAGCCGGACGCGCAGACCCGCTATGTGATCGTCGACCAGGTGCTGGCAGAGATCAAGCGCAGCGGCGTGACCAAGCTCGGCTTCGTCGGGAACGAACAATATGGCGCGTTCTAAGCTCGACTGAGTACGCGCACCGTAGCAACGAAGAAGGCGGGACCATCCAGTCCCGCCTTTTTTGCGTCTCCCTTTATGTCTCCCCATGGTCCGCCGACGCCAAGCCGACGCGCCAAAAGCCTGCCTTTACTTGAACTTAATCGAATCTTGCGATCCTGGTCGGCCCTGAGTTCGGATTCGAAGCATGTCGCGACTGCCATTCAGACAGGAAAGAGGCGTCCGCTGGGCTGAACGCCGCAAGGTGTCCATAGAGGCCAGCATTCGCGGCCAGGGCCATGTCCGCTTCGACGTGGACGTTCTCGACCTTTCCATTACCGGCTTCCGGATCGAAACCAGCTTCACCCTGAACGTGGGCACCCGGCTGTGGCTCACCATTCCGGGTTTCCAGGGCCTTGAGTCGGTCATCATCTGGCATGAGGGCTTCACCTATGGCTGCGCCTTCACCGTCCCCCTGCACCCGGCCGTTTGCGACCATCTGATCCGGCATTTCCCCAGCATCGATTACCGGCACTGAAAGCCGCAACTGGACGAAGGCACGGCGGATGGCTATCCTCCCCGCCATGAAAAAACGCTCTGTCCTGTTCGCAGCCCTGGCGCTCATGCTTCCGGGTCAGGCGCTCGCCGCTCTGCCGGTCGGAGCCAAGGCGCCCGACTTCACGACGCGCGGCGCGCTCGCCGGCAAGACCTTCACCCTCCATCTCGCCGCGCAGCTCAAAAAGGGGCCAGTCGTCCTCTATTTCTTCCCCGCGGCCTTTACGCCGGGCTGCACCATAGAGGCGCACGAGTTCGCCGAAGCCAGCGATGCGTTCCGCAAGGCCGGGGCGACCGTCATCGGCCTGTCCGCCGATCCCATCGAGAAATTGCAGAAGTTTTCCATCGAGGCCTGCCGCAACAAATTTGCCGTGGCCACCGCTGCCCCCGCTGTCATTTCAGCCTATGACGTGACGCTGCCTCTGCGTCAGGGCCTGTCGAACCGGACCTCCTACGTCATTTCGCAGAGCGGCCGGATCGCCTACGTCCACAGCGACCTGAACCCGGCCGATCATGTGAAAAACAGCCTCGCGGCGGTAAAGTCGCTGCAAGGCAAAACCGGCCGGTGAACCGAGCGGCCTGGGATCCCCGCCACCCGTTGCAAATACCAAACGCCTCCGATATTTGTTCTGTCGCGTAACAAAGGAGCCCGCATGTCCCTCCCCCAGCGCAAAATCGGTCCCTTCTCCGTCTCCGCCATCGGCCTTGGCTGCATGAACCTCAGCCACGCCTATGGCGCCAGACCGGCCGAGGAAGACGCCGTCGCGCTGCTCAACCATGCGCTCGACCTTGGCTGCAATTTCCTCGACACGGCGGCGCTCTATGGCCTCGGCAAGAATGAGGAGTTGCTGGGCAGGGGCATCATGGACCGGCGCAATGAATTCACCCTCGCCAGCAAATGCGTGCTCGATTATCGCGACGGCGAGCGGATACTGGACGGCCGCCCGGAAACCATCCGCAAGACGCTGGACGAGGCTCTCCTACGCCTGAGAACCGACGTCATCGATCTCTATTATCTGCACCGCCTCGACCGGAACGTGCCCATCGAGGACAGCGTCGGCACGCTTGCCGATGGCGTGCAACAGGGCAAGATCCGCGCCATCGGCCTTAGCGAAATGTCCGCCGCCACCATCCGCCGCGCCCACGCCACTCATCCCGTCACCGCGGTTCAGAGCGAATATAGCCCCTGCGTGCGAAACATCGAAATCGGGGTTGTTCGGGCCTGCCGCGACCTTGGCATCGCCATTGTGCCCTTCTCTCCGGTGGCGCGCGGCCTGCTGGCCGATGGCATTCATGACGACCATTATGTCGAGGGAGACATTCGCCACGGCATGCCCCGCTTCGTGGAGCCGCAACTCGGCCACAACCTCAAGGCCGTGGCCCGGTTCAACACGCTGGCGGCAGAAGCTGGCTGCACCCCGGCGCAGCTTTCCCTCGCCTGGATTCTGGCCAAGGGCGAGGATATGGTACCCATCCCCGGCACCCGCAGCATCGCCCATCTGGAAGAAAATCTGCGCGCCGTGGACGTCCGGCTGAACGAAGACATGATTGCCCGTATCGAGGGCATCTTCACGCCCGAAGCCATTCGCGGCAACCGCTACGCCCCCGCCATACAGGCGCAGATCGACACGGAAATGTTCGATCATGAGCTGGAGGGGGCTCAGTAGGGCGGCCATTCATGGCCTGAGCAAAGTCCCGTTCATCTTGGAGCTGGCACAGATGTGACATCCGGCCCCCTCTCCCTTGACGGGAGAGGGATACGCAG